>JAFADB010000048.1 GCA_023425225.1 Pseudomonadota bacterium | reverse complement strand
CCCTGCCCGGCCTGTTGCCGGGGCCAGAACAGCCACCATCCCAGCCCCGCCACCAGCACGATGCCGAGGATCCACGGCCAGAGCGTCTGCCGCTGCGTCATTCGCTTCTCCTGCTTTTTCGATGTCGTCAACCTGATGGGACAACATCGCTTCCCCGGGGTTCCGGAAGCCTGCCGCAGGCCGGTCATGCAGGGTCGCAACGCCAACCATCCGACGTGGACATTCCACACGGCGCCGTGCGGCCGCTCAGTCGAGCGCCAGATGCAGGAACTGGTTGAATTCGCTGGCCGTGTAATCCGAGAACGCCGGGCCGTTGCGGAAGCCGCCGCGCCGGTACAGCGCCAGCGCCGGCTCGAACGCCGGCCCGCTGCCGGTTTCCAGGCTGAGCCGCTTCACTCCTCGGGCCCGCGCCACCGCGATGATGTGCTCCAGCATCGCCGCCGCGACCCCCTGGCGCAGATGCCGCGGATGGGTGCGCATGGACTTCAGCTCGGCATCGTGGCCACCCAGCATCTTCAGCGCGCCGACCGCGACCGGCTCCCCGTCGCGCCAAGCCGTCCACACCGTTACGCCCGGTTGCTGCAGCCCGGCCAGGTCCAGCGCGTACACGCTGCCGGCAGGCGAATGGGCGTGCATCTGCCGCAGATGGTAGGCCAGCAGCTCGCGCGTCGGCGCGCTGGACAGGTCGTCCTCACGGATGTCGAAGGTCGGCGCGGCGTCGAAGGTGCGGTCGGATGACTTCATCCGCGGGACGCCGTGGCAGGAGGCCTCGTGCAATCCCTTCGGCCTTCGTGCAGGCGCATCAGAACGACACCTCCACCGCCTGCCGCGACCACAGCACCGACTGGTGGCCGGTCGCCTGCTTCCACGCCAGCCGGATCGCCTCGATGTCGTCGCGCCGTTGCGGCGTGTCCTCGTGCAGGATCACCAGTACCTTGGTCGCCAGCCGGTTGGGCTCGGCGGCACCGCGGAACAGCCATTGGCCATAAGCGTCGAACACGGTCAGGCCATCGGGAAAGCGCGGCGTGACCTCCTTGTCGAGGAACGCACGCCACTGCGCCTCGCCGATCCGCTCGGTCTGCGGACGATCGGCCGGACCGCCCGCTTCCACGGAACTCTCCTCGCCCACGCCGAAGTACAATTCGCTGCGCACCCAGCCGCCGGCCTGCGCCGGGCGCGCGGCATCGCCCTGCAACGCGGCCGTGGGGGCTGCGGACGAGGTCGGGGGCGGCACGCTGGCACAGGCGGTCAACGCCAGGGTCGCGGCCAGCAGAGCGGTACGGATCATCGTCATCGATTGCGGTTCCTCAGGGTCTGCGCATGCGTGGCCACATGAGCATCGGTAATGGAGTCATGGCGAGCCACGCGTGACGGGCGGCTCGCCCACGGCTTAACGGCCGGATAATATATCGCTCCATCCGGATGGATATGACTTATTCCATCCGGATCTTTCTGGCCCGCCGCGCACGCAAGCATGCCGCCGGCGCGCCATGTCCACCGCAGGAGACCCCCCATGCACCACCCGCTTCCCGCCGTCCTGGCTGCCGCCGTTGCCGTGGCGCTGGCGCCCCCCGCCCAGGCCCAGGCCCAGCAGGCCAGCCCCGATACCGCCACCCTGGACACGGTGATCGTCACCGGCACCCGCGCCAGCGACCGCACCGTGCTCGAGTCGACCTCGCCGGTGGATGTGCTCACTGCCTACGACATCCGCAAGGCCGGCGTGGTCAACGGCGAGCTGGGCAGCGCGCTGCAGGCGCTGCTGCCCTCGTTCAACTTCCCGCGCCAGTCCAACTCCGGCGGCGCCGACCACGTGCGCGCCGCCCAGCTGCGTGGCCTGGCCCCGGACCAGGTGCTGGTGCTGGTCAACGGCAAGCGCCGCCACAACAGCGCGCTGGTCAATACCGACAGCAAGATCGGCAAGGGCACCACGCCGGTGGACTTCAACGCCATCCCGGTCAGCGCGATCAAGCGCATCGAGGTGCTGCGCGACGGCGCCGGCGCGCTGTACGGCTCGGACGCGGTGGCCGGCGTGATCAACGTGATCCTCGACGACGCGCCGGAAGGCGGCGCCATCGAGGCCAGCTTCGGCGCGCACCACACCGACCTCAAGCCGATCGGCCGCACCCTGACCGACGGCCAGACCAGCTACTTCAGCGCCAAGGTCGGCACCGCGCTGGGCGATGAAGGCGGCTTCCTGCGCGTGGGCCTGGAACTGAAGAACCGCGAGGCCACCAACCGCGCCGGTTTCGACCAGATCCCGCCGTGGGAGGCGCAGACCCCGGACAACCTGGCCCTGGCCGGCAGGCGCAACTATTCGCTGGGCGACGGCGCCAGCAAGGACCTCAACGCCTGGTTCAACGCCGAGGTGCCGTTCGGCGCCACGTCCAAAGCCTATGCCTTCGGCACCTACAACCAGCGCGATACCGAGGGCGCCAACTACTTCCGCTACCCGGACGGCGAAGCCAACTGGAAGCAGCTCTACCCGCATGGCTACCGCCCGGTGTCCGAAGGCGAGAACCTGGACGTGCAGCTGGTGGCCGGCGCGCGCGGCCAGTGGGGCGACTGGAACTACGACGCCAGCCTCGACCACGGCCGCAACGCGTTCACCTACCGCCTGCGCGATTCGCTCAACGCCTCGCTCGGCCCGGCCAGCCCGACCCGCTTCAAGACCGGCGACTACGCCTTCGACCAGACCGTGGCCAACCTCGATGTCGGCCGCATCTTCGTGCGCCAGGACGACAGCCACAGCCTCGGCTTCGGCGTGGAAGCACGCCGCGAACGCTACGAGACCGGCGCCGGCGACCCGGCCAGCTACGCCGCCGGTCCGTTCACCGACCGCCCGACCGGCTCGCAGGCCGGCGGCGGCCTGACCCCGCAGGACGAGGCGCACCTCACCCGCGATGTGTTCAGCGCCTACAGCAGCCTGTCCTCGACCTTCGGCGAAAAGTTCTCCACCGACGTCGCCGCCCGCTACGAGCACTACCAGGACTTCGG
>JAFADB010000011.1 GCA_023425225.1 Pseudomonadota bacterium | reverse complement strand
GATGCGCCAGCCGCCGCAGCAGCTCGTCGCGGCCGTACTCGATCACGATCGCCTGGCACATCACCGCGCCCAGCCGGGTCATGCGCTGGCCCAGCCACGCCGGCACGCGCCCGCCGTGCAGGGGAAGGTCGGCGCTGCCGCCGCGTCGGCTCATCGGGACACTCCGCAATACATGGCGCACATGATCGCGCAGCCGGGTCTCAGTCGGCGAGAAGCCGGTGCCTCGTGGCGATGAAGGCGTTCATCGTCGCGGCACGAAGGTGCGATTCGCCTCAGCCACGCAATGCAGCCATCGCCGAGCGCGAAGACACCACGCCGGCGGCCTTGGACGCTTCCAGCACCGCGAACGCGGCCCGCATGCCGTCCGCGCTGCCGGCCACCGCATCGCGCACCACCCGCACCCGGTATTCGCGCGTGTTGGCATCCAGCGCGGTGGCCAGCACGCACGATTCAGCCGTCATCCCCGTCAGGTACAACGAGCCGACGCCGAGCTTGGCCAGCAGCACCGGCAGCGCGGTGGCCAGGAATGCCGAATGCTTGGGCTTGAGCACGAAGTAGTCGTCCGCGCCCGGGCGCAACAGCTCGGCCACCTGCTGCGCCGTGCCGCCGGCGCCGGCGCACCTCGCCACCAGTTCGCGGAAGTCCGATTTCCAGTTGGCGAAGTTGTCGTTGGCGTAGATCACCGGCAAGCCGCAGCCGTGGAAGGCGCGGCGCAGGCGCACGATGCAGCGCGCGGCCGCCAGCACGCTCGGCGCCAGCGATTCCGCTTCCGGGAAATCGAGCGGGTGGATCATGTCGATGATCAGCAGGGCCTGGCAGCCGGTTGCCGCCTGCGCCATGTCAGCCTTCCTTCCGATCCGCGGCGGCGACACCTGCGCGAGGAGGTGACCGATCCCGCGCCGACCGCGCCTGGACCGGCATCGCCCGGGCCGCCATGCCTGTTGGCGTGGCGGCAATCTGCGGGCAACCGCGGCTCATGCCTGCGCCAGCAACTTTTCCAGTTCGGCGCGGCCGGCACGCACGCAATAGGCCGGGGTGCCGTTCTGGAAGCGGAAGCCCTCGTGCAGCGGGCCGGCATCGAGCACGTCGAAGCCGAACGACTCGATCAGGTCGGCCACCACCTTCTTGGCCTGCGCGTCGTCGCCGGCGATGGGCAGCGTGCGCCGTTCCGGATCACCCTTGGGCCGCGCGGTGCTGCCGATCTCGGCCGCGTAGATCGAGTTGAACGCCTTGACCACCTTCGACTGCGGCAGGTGCGCGGCGGTCATCTCGCTGGTGGTGGTGGTGCCGTCGTCGAGCGCGGCGATGTGGCCGTCGCGCTCGGGGTAGTAGTTCATCGTGTCGATGACGACCTTGCCGGCCAGCGGCGCGACCGGCACGTCCTTGAGGTCCTTCAGCGGCACCGTGACCACGACGATGTCGCCGCGCTCGCCGGCCTGCTGCGCGGTGGCCGCGCTGGCGTGCGGGCCGAGTTCCCCGACCAGGCCTGCCAGCGTCTGCGGCCCGCGCGAGTTGGACATGATCACCTCATGCCCGGCCTCGATGGCCTTGCGCGCCACGATGGAACCGATATGCCCGCTGCCGATGAATCCGATCTTCATGGAATCGATCTCCGATTTATGGAATGGGAACCAACGAATGGTGCGCCGGCGGTTGCATCAACCAGATGAAGACGGATTGCTGGGCCACACCGGAAGGCTTACCCGGCTATCTGCATCGATGCTTTCGTGGCTGGAGCCCGGAACCGCGAACATCAGGAAATGCGTGCGGCGCAAGCTGCGCAGATCCAGCGCCTGGGGCCTGCCCGATGCGATGCCGGGCCTTGTCAGGCACCGATGGCCCGATGTCCCCGCAGCCAGACGAAAAGCGCATGGGCAGTACGACGCCACGGGCGGTGACGTCGTGGCTCAGTGCTCTGGCGCCCACGCGAAATTCTCGCCGTGGGCAACCACACGCCCCAGCCCGGGAAACGGGAAGTGCACCGCGTAGACGCGCAGGTTGCCGTCGGCGGCATGCTGCAGCAGCGCACGCCGGCTGGCCTGCGCCAGCGGCGCATCCTGGTCGTATTGCACCGTCCATTCCGGGTGCTGCACCGAGACCACGTGATGGTGCGCCGAATCGCCGATGTAGAGCAGACGCTCATCGCCCGAGGCGATCTCGTAGGCGCTGTGTCCCGAAGTGTGGCCTTCCACGGCCACCGCGGTGACCGTGCCGGGCAGGATCGCCGTACCGGGCTGGAAAGTGGCCACCTTCGGCGTGATCGCGGCGACGAGGACCGAGGCATCGGCATCGGCTTTCAGCGCTTCCCATTCGGGCGCCGACAGATGGATGGCGGCATTCGGGAAGGCAAGCGCGCCCTCGCCGGTCAGCAGGCCGCCGGTGTGGTCCGGATGCGCATGCGAAATGAAGATGTCGGTGATCTGCGAAGGTTCGACGCCTGCAGTGCGCAACGAGGCGGGCAGACGGCCGGCACGCGCGAAGGAGGCATCGCCCGCACCGGTATCGAACAGCAGGAACCGCGCACCGCTGCGCACCAGCAGCGGCTGGATGCTCAGGTGGAGCACATCGGTCGGTTGCCCTGCGGCAGCCAGCAATGCGGCCACCTGGTCGGTCGGCTGGCCGACGCCGAATGTCTTGCCGTCGTTGGCCGCGTCGATATCGCCATCCTTCAACGCGATCGCGTCGAGCGTGCCGATGCGGAAGCGGAACACGTCGAGTTGACTGGCCGGCGATGCCGTGACGGGGACGGACGCGACCGGGGTGGAAGCTGCACCGGTGCCAGCCGGCGGCTTCGAACAGCCGGACAGCATCGCGCCGGACAGCAACGCGATCATCGCGACGGAAAGTGGAGTGCGGATCATGCGGGTGTCTCGCGTGGGAGAAGAAGGCGGCGGCCGCGCCGATGTCGGCCTCGTACCCGGCGAGACTATGCGCGAGGGCATCGCCGCAACAAGGCGATGGGCCGGGATACTCCATCCCGCGCGGTTCCGGTCGATCGCGCCGTGGATTGGCAACACGCTTGCACAAGACCTGAGAGGCTCGGCGGCTTCAGGTCATCGAGAATGTCTGCCATCCGCAGTTCGCGAATTGCGAATATCGTCGATTCGGCAGGCTATCGCATGCCCCGGCATCGTTGCCGCTCGCAATCGCACCCCATGCCTTTTCATCAATAGACAGTAAGAGGGAAAATCGGAATGTGATGACCAGGCGGAGCCTTCGCCGAGGCGCGAAGTCCGCCATACCGGAACTATCAGTCAGCCCCCCAGCTCCTGCGCCAGGAACGGCGCCGTACGGCTGCCCTTGCACCGCGCCACATCCCGCGGCGTGCCGCTGGCGACGACGTGGCCGCCCTCCTCGCCCGCGCCCGGCCCCATGTCGATCACCCAGTCGCTGGCGGCGGCCACGCGCATGTCGTGCTCGACCACGACGACGCTGTTGCCGGCATCGACCAGGCCGTGCAGCTGGCGCATCAGCGTGTCCACGTCGGCCGGGTGCAGGCCGGTGGTGGGTTCGTCGAGCACGTAGACGGTGCCGCGGCGCTGGGCCCGCTGCAGCTCGGTGGCCAGCTTGATGCGCTGCGCTTCGCCACCGGACAACTCGGTGGCCGGCTGGCCCAGGCGCAGGTAGCCCAACCCGACTTCGCGCAGCACCTGCAGCGGCCGCGCCACCGCCTCGTCCCCGGCGAAGAACACGGCGGCCTGCTCCACGGTCATGCGCAGCACCTGGGCGATGTTGTGCCCGCGCAGTTCGATCTCCAGCGTCCTGGCGTTGTAGCGGTCGCCATGGCAGGTGGGGCATGGCGCGTAGACGCCGGGCATGAACAGCAGTTCCACGAACACCGAGCCCTCGCCCTGGCAGGTCTCGCAGCGGCCCTTGGCGACGTTGAACGAGAAGCGGCCGGCGTCGTAACGGCGCCGGCGCGCGGCCGCGGTGGCGGCGAAGCGCCTGCGCACGTGGTCGAACAGGCCGGTGTAGGTGGCCAGGTTGGAACGCGGGGTGCGGCCGATCGGCTTCTGGTCCACGCGCACCAGCCGCCGTACCTGCTCCTGGCCCTCGGCGATGCGCCCCTGCGTGGTCGCCTGGGTGCCGCGCTGCAACGGGTCGGCCTCCTCTTCGGGCACGTCGTCGCGGTCGCGGCCCAGGTAATCGTCGAGCAGGTCCACCAGCGCCTGGCTCACCAGCGAGGACTTGCCCGAGCCGGACACGCCGGTGACCGTGGTGAACACGCCCAGCGGGATGTCCACGTCCAAGTCGACGACGTTGTTGCGGGTGACGCCGCGCAGGCGCAGCCAGTGCTCCGGCGTACGCGGCTGGCTGCGGACCGGCGCCGGCTCGTCGAACAGGTAGCGCCGTGTGGACGAGGCCTGCACGCGCTGCAGCCCGGCCGGCGCGCCGCTGTAGAGCACCTGCCCGCCCTGCTCGCCGGCGCCGGGACCGACATCGACGATCCAGTCGGCATGGCGGATCACGTCCACCTCGTGCTCGACCACGAACAGCGAGTTGCCCGCGGCCTTGAGCTGGTCCAGCGCGGCCAGCAGCGCCTGGGTGTCGGCCGGGTGCAGGCCGGCGGACGGCTCGTCCATCACATACACCACGCCGAACAGCTGCGAGCGGATCTGCGTGGCCAGGCGCAGGCGCTGCAGCTCGCCGGGCGAGAGCGTGGGCGTGCCGCGCTCCAGCGACAGGTAGCCCAGCCCCAGCGCATGCACCACCTGGATGCGTGCCAGCAGGTCCTGGGCGATGCGCTGGGCGGCGATGGCCTGCCCGGGCTGGCGCTTGCCCAGGTGCGACTTGCCCTCGGCGGCCGGCCGCAGGATCTGCGCCACCTGCGACAGCGGCCGCTGCGCCAGCTCGCCGATGTCCAGCCCGGCGAAGGTCACGGCGAGCGCCTCGCGGCGCAGGCGCTTGCCATGGCAGGTCGGGCACGACGTGCCGATCAGGTACTGCGCCACGCGCTTCTTGATCAGCGGGCTCTGGGTGGTGGCGAAGGCGTGCAGCACGTAGCGGCGGGCGCTGGTGAAGGTGCCCATGTAGCTGGGTTCGAGCTTGCGCCGCAGCGCCGACTTGACCTCGGCCGGGGTGAAGCCGGCATACACCGGCACCACCGGCTGCTCGTCGGTGTAGAGGATCCAGTCGCGGGTCTTCTTCGGCAGGCTGGACCAGGGCGCGTCGACGTCGATGCCCAGCGTGGTGAGGATGTCGCGCTGGTTCTGCCCATGCCAGGCGCCGGGCCAGGCGGCGATGGCGCGCTCGCGGATGCTCAGTGAGCGGTCCGGCACCATCGTCGCCTCGGTGGCGTCGTAGATGCGGCCCAGGCCGTGGCAGGTCGGGCAGGCCCCGGCCGGCGTGTTCGGCGAGAAGCCGTCGGCATGGATCATCGCCTGCCCCGGCGGATAGGTCCCGGCGCGCGAATACAGCATGCGCAGCGAGTTGGAGATGGTGGTGACGCTGCCCACCGACGAGCGCGTGCTCGGCGTGCCGCGCTGCTGCTGCAGCGCCACCGCCGGCGGCAGGCCCTCGATGGAATCGACGTCGGCCACCCCGGCCTGGTCGATCAGGCGCCGCGCATACGGCGAGATCGAGTCCAGGTAGCGGCGCTGCGCCTCGGCGAACAGGGTACCGAAGGCCAGCGAGGACTTGCCCGAACCGGAGACGCCGGTGAACACCACCAGCGCATCGCGCGGCAGGTCGACATCGACATCCTTGAGGTTGTGCTCGCGCGCACCGCGCACGCGCACGAGGCCGGAAGCGGGCTTGGCGGGCGGTTTGGGCATGTTCGGCGTTCTGGGTGCGGGGGAATTGCACATTATCGACCCGACAGTGGATGCCACGTGGCGATGGGGAGTGGATCGGCGCAATCCGCTGTCCGACGACGCGCCGCGCCCCCGGCGTCCGAGGGGCCCGATAGCCGGCCAGGCGCACTACGTGTTCGGGGAGAAACCCGGGGCGATCCGACTCGCGGACCGAAGCCTCTGCCCGTCATTCCGCAAGCGCACTACCGCTTGAAGAAGAAGCCAAGCCGAACAACTGTCAGGCCGAAATGAAGTGCTACATGCACGAGGAAATCGAACCCGTCGTCCCCGCGCAGGCGGGGACCCAGTGCCTGTGTCTGAGATGTGCCTGAGAAATGAAACAACCGGGAGATTTCACGGTTGACTGGCTTCACTGTGGAAGTCGCCGGGTTCCCGCCTGCGCGGGGAAGACGAGCAAACCCTGTGCGCATCGTCCAAGGACCCAACCGGAACCGCACCGAAATCGCCCGCCGTGCCGACCTACGGCCGCACCCGGAACACCACGCTCATCCGCGGCTCCACCGCCTTCGCGGTCTTGGGAATGCCGTGCTCGTGGGTGAGCTGGCTGGCATGGCTCATCGCCAGCAGGCTGCCGGGTTCCAGCTCGATGGATTGCGCGCGGCCGCCGGCCTTGGCGCGGATGTTCATGCGCCGCGGGGCGCCGAGCGAAACCAGCGCGATCGGCTGGCCGGGCTGCAGCGTGTGAAGCTTGTCGTTGTGCATGGCCACGCTGTCGCGGCCATCGCGGTAGAGGTTCAGGCCGACGGCGTTGTACGGCGCCGGCACCCTGGCCTGCACCAGGTCATGCAGCGGGGCCAGTGGCAGCGACGGCGGCAACGCGTCGAGGCGATAGGCCGCCAGCAGCCGCGGCACATCGACGATGCGGTCGTACATGGGGCGCTGCTGGTGCTGCCAGTCGGCCCCATCGCGCAGCGCCTCGAACCAGTCGCGGCCGGTGGTGGCATCGACCAGCTGCGGCCAGTAGCGGATGCCGCCCTCGGCATCGTCCACAAGCACGCGGGGGGCATCGACCGGCGCGAATAGATCCATGCAACGGATATGCGGACAGGTGCCGTCGCCTACAGCCCCCACCACGGCGGGTCTTCAGGCGCTGTTCGCGTTGGGATCCGCACAGCGCGGGCAGGCGGCCCGTGCCGGAGAACCGTCCAGGAAAAGCGTCCCGGGACAGATGCCCCACCCGCATGGGTGGCCAACATCCCTGATCGTCGTCCCCGCGCAGGCGGGGACCCAGCGACTTGAGCTGAGCCATGGCAAGGCACTGGACGTGACAACCATTCGGTTACCAAAAGACACTTCCCGCCTGCGCGAGGACGATGGTTCCGTCAATCGCTCCAATGCCCTGGCCGCCGCAAGGCCGCAGCGCGACAGGAAGCGTGCAGTGCGCTGAGGCAGCCCTCAGGACTTCGGCTTCCACTCGCGGTCGAAGCACTGGCGTCCCGCCCCGTGGCTCCATTCGTCGTCGATCCGCGGCCACTGATCGTCCTGGGTCTGCGCGGTATCCCTGGCGAACGTGGCACACAGGCGGTAGCCGCGCTCGCCGGTGACCTGGTAGCCGTAGGACGATCCATCCAGCGGGTCGCCGGTCGGGACGGACATGCCGGGCTGGCGCGCCACCGCCGTCAGGTCCGGCGGCAACGCGCCGCTGCGGTTGGCCGCGCTCTCCAGCAGGCGGGCGATGCGCTGCAGGTCGGCCACGCGCTTCTGGTCCAGTTTCAGCTGGCGCTGCGTCGAAGGCGGCCCCATCACCACCACGGCGGCCACCAGCGTGGCCACCACCACCACGCTGGCGGCGATCGCCAGCCATTGCCCGCCGCGCAGGCTGCTCACGGTTCCTTCTCCTCGCGGCGCAGGTCGCTCAGGTAATAGCCGAAGATGCTGCCGGCGATCGCCGCCACCACCAGCACCTTGAGCACGAAGCGCAGCGTCAGTTCGCCGCCGAGCACGTTGTAGACCAGCGTGATCATGTCGCAGATCAGCACCAGCGCGGCAACGAACAGCGTCAGGTAGGTCAGCCAGCGGCGCACCGCCGACAGGCGCTTGACCGGATTGCGCGCCAGCTCGCGGCCCAGGTAATGCGCCACGAACAGGAACACCGGGAAGGCGATGATCACCGAGGCGGCGGACCAGCGCATGGTCGACCCCAGCCGCATCGCCCGGTAGCCGCTGTCGGCGGGATCGGGCCAGGCGTGGTTGATCAGCGCGAACAGCAGGCTGCCCAGGTGGTAGGCGCTGACATACAGGGTGGCGAACAGCACCAGGTAGAGGAACGCCTCGCGCGCGGACAGGTAGGGCCGCGGCCTGGGCACCGGCACGGGGAACTCGATGTCGGCGTAGGCGGACAACGCATTGCGTGCCTGTTCCGGCGGCCAGCCCGCGGCGGCGAGCGCGGTGGCGATGGCATCGCGGGAAACACCCCTGCCCAGCGCCTCGCGGACGAATGCTTCCAGATCCTGCGTGCCAGCGGCCATGCGGTACTCCCTGTCCAGGTTCGGTGCGGGGAATCTAGCAGATGAGCTCGCGACGCCCAGCGAGCCTGCGCTCACTCCAGCAAGGAGAGGATCAGGCCTGATAAGTAGCGGACCGGAGCGACGACGCGACGCCTCGACTTCGACTGTTTTGCCAAGCCCCTCCCCTTGCGAAGCAGGGGGAGGCTGGGAGGGGGTTGGTTCAGTTCGCGGCAGCGCCAGAAGTACCAGAAGCACCCCTCCCCAGCCCTCCCCTGTGCGCTGCGCGCACAAGGGAGGCGGCCAGGGGCTGCGCCTCGGCTACCCAACTCGAAAGCACTGCACCCTCCCCTCGGCAAAACGCGAACGGCCCGGCAATGCCGGGCCGCTGCGGGAGCCATCCGGATACGGTCGCTTACGCGAACGGATCCTGCAGCACCATGGTCTGCTCGCGGTCCGGGCCGGTGGAGACGATGGCGATCGGGCAGCCGGCCAGTTCCTCCAGCGAACGCAGGTAGGCGCGCGCGGCCACCGGCAGCTTGTCCCACTCGGTGACACCATGGGTGGATTCCTGCCAGCCCGGGAACTCCAGGTACACCGGCTCGCACTCGTCCCAGCCCTGCGCGTCGAGCGGGGCGTACTCGCTCTCCTTGCCGTGGTAGCGGTAGGCGATGCAGACCTTGAGCTTCTCCATGCCGTCGAGCACGTCGAGCTTGGTGATGCACAGGCCGGAGATGCCGTTGATCTGCACCGCGCGCTTGAGCGCGACGATGTCGATCCAGCCGCAGCGGCGCGGGCGGCCGGTGGAGGCGCCGTACTCGGCGCCGCGGTCGCGCAGGCCCTGGCCGACGTCGTCCTCCAGCTCGGTCGGGAACGGGCCGCCGCCGACGCGGGTGGCGTAGGCCTTGGCGATGCCCAGCACGTAGTCGATCGACTGCGCGCCCACGCCGGTACCGGCCAGCGCGCCGCCGATGGTGGTGTTGGACGAGGTCACGTACGGGTAGGTGCCGTGGTCGATGTCCAGCAGCGCGCCCTGCGCGCCTTCGAACAGCACGCGCTTGCCCTGCTTGCGCAGGTCGTAGAGGATGCTGACGATGTCCGACTTCATCGGCTCGACGTACTCGCCGAAGGCCACCGCCTCGTCGAAGGTCTTCTGGAAGTCCACCGGCTCCACGCCCAGGTACTGGGTCAGCACGAAGTTGTGGTAGTCCAGCGCCGCGCGCAGCTTGTCGGCCAGTTCGTCGGGATAGCGCAGGTCTGCCACGCGGATGCCGCGGCGCGCCACCTTGTCCTCGTAGGCCGGGCCGATGCCGCGGCCGGTGGTGCCGATGGCCTTGCCGCCGGCGGCCTTCTCGCGCGCCTGGTCCAGGGCGATGTGGTACGGCATGATCAGCGGCGCGGCCGGGGAGATCTTCAGGCGCGAACGCACCTCCACGCCGGAGGTCTCCAGCTCCTCGATCTCCTTCTGCAGCGCCGCCGGCGAGATCACCACGCCATTGCCGATCAGGCACAGCGCATCGTCGCGCAGGATGCCCGAGGGGATCAGGTGCAGCACGGTCTTCTTGCCGTTGATGACCAGGGTATGGCCGGCGTTGTGGCCGCCCTGGAAGCGCACGACCGCTCCGATTTCCTCGGTGAGCAGATCAACGATCTTGCCCTTGCCCTCATCGCCCCACTGGGCACCGAGAACGACGACTGACTGACCCATGGCAGGTATCTCCTGATTTTCTTGCGGCCATCGGGGCCGCGGATGGTGGACCGTGCGGGCCATCGCTGCCGGGATGCGGGCTCCATCGGGGAGCGGCGCGCGGCGGCGGGGCCGATACACGGAAAAAGCCGGTCGGGGCACTCCCATCGGAGCGGACCCGGCCGGCTTTTATGCATTATCCGGGTTTCGGGGGACGTGAACCACCCCTGCCCGTTCAGCCGCGGCGCGGGGCCATGCAACTGCCGGGGTTCGGCTGCAATCCGCGGCTGGAGTCGCTGGGTCCGCGCCTGCGCGGGGACGACGGCGTCGTGATGCTGCAGCTGTCCCGAAAAATGATCGAGGAGCAATCGTCGTCCCCGCGCAGGCGGGGACCGGCGACTTCGACCCCGGCCATACGCCGCCGCGGGGCCGAAGACGGACCGCGTCAGCGATCGCTCTTGAGGTACTGCAGGAACGGATCGTTCTTGTCGAGCACGATCACGCCGTTGCCGTCGGCCATCGAGCCGCGGTAGGCCTCCAGGCTGCGGTAGAAGGCATAGAACGCCGGGTCGGCCGAGGCCGCCTTGCCATAGATGCTGGCCGCCTCGGCATCGCCCTCGCCGCGCAGGCGCTGGGCGTCGCGCTCGGCGGTGGCGACGATGACGGTGCTCTCGCGGTCGGCCTCGGCGCGGATGGTCAGCGACTGCTCCTCGCCCTCGGCGCGCAGCTTGGCCGCCTCCTGCTTGCGCTGGGCGCGCATGCGTTCGTACACGTCGGTGATCACCTGGCTGTCGGTGGGCAGGTCGATCTGCTTGATGCGCAG
>JAFADB010000365.1 GCA_023425225.1 Pseudomonadota bacterium | reverse complement strand
TCGTCCATCAGGAAGTTGGCCAGGCGTGCATGCCAGGCCGGCCAGCGCGTGGCCAGGGCATCCATGTCGCCATCGGCGGGGACGCCTTCGGCCTGACGCGCGACGAACGCGGTCTCGCACAGCGCGTTGCGCCAGCCCAGCCCGGCCATGCGCAGGCTCAGGTCGATCAGCGCCGCGTACCAGGAACCGTAGCTGCTCGCGTCCAGTCCGCCGGCCTTGCGCCGGGCGCTGCCGCGCAAGGCCACGGCATGGCCGATGGCCGCCGGCAGTTCCGGATGCAGCGGCGGCATCGCCGCGCAGGCGGCGGCCAGCCGTTCGGGATCGTCGGGCAGCGGTTCCAGCACGCCCAGTCGCGGCCACGACGCCGCCTCGCCGGCATTGCTCCACGGCGTGGCGCTGGCGATGGACGGGTCGCGTGCCAGGCAGTCGGCCAGCCGCGCCAGCCAGCCCGGCAGCGGACGCGCATCGGCGGCCAGCACCGCCACATCGACGCCCTCGCAGGCGGCCAGCATCTGGTCCAGGTGCGCGACCTCGCCGATCATGCGCTCGCGCCGGGTGTAGTCGGCCTGCAGGCGGGTGTGCGCCAGCCAGTGCTCGACCACCGCCTGCGCGCGCGGCCCGGCCTGGCCGTCGTCGGCCAGCCAGACCCGGGTACCGGCCGGGGTGGAGGCCTCCAGCGCGCCGAGGCAGGCGTCCAGCGCCGCGTCGTCGACGCACACCGGCAGCAGCACGATGGGCAGGGCTGCGTTCACCGGACCTGCTTGGCCGGGATCGGGTCCATGGCGCGGAAGCGGCGGCCGTACTCGTCGGTGAGGTCGCGCGCTTCCTGCGGATTGCGCACGATGGTCGGCGTCAGCAGGATGATGACCTCGTTGCGGCGCTGGCTCTGGGTCTTCTGCCCGAACAGCGCGCCGATCACCGGCAGCCGGCTCAGTCCGGGAATGCCCGAGGAACCATTAGTGGTGCTGTCGTCGATCAGCCCGGCCAGCATCACCGTGTCGCCGGCGCGCACCGCCGCCTCGGTCTGCATGCGCCGGGTGTTGATGCGCACGTTGCCGTTGTCGTCGGCCGCACCTTCCGGCGCGCTGACCTCCTGCACGATGTCCAGGAACACCATGCCGTCGCGGGTCACGCGCGGACGCACCTTGAGGATGGTGCCGGTCTCCAGGTACTGCACGGTCGAGTACTGGTTGTCGCCGATGCCGGACACCGACACCGAGTAGATCGGGATGCGGCTGCCGACGTTGAGCTGGGCCACCGCGTTGTTGCGCACGAAGATCGACGGGGTCTGCAGCAGGCGCACGTTGGAGACCTCGTCCAGCGCGCGGACGATGGCGGCGGCGTTCTTGCCGAGGAAGGTCCAGGTCAGCCCGCCGTTGCCATTGCCGTCGCCGGGCACGATGCTGCCGGCGATGTCGCCCCAGATGCCGCGGCCGAGCGCGCTGGGCAGGCCGGCGCCGGGCATGCCGATGCTGCCGTTGCCGCTGGTGGCCCCGTCCACCGCCTGCTCGAAGAACCAGCTGACGCCGTACTTGAGGTCGCCGGTCAGCGCCACCTCGGCCACCTGCGCCTCGATGTGCACCTGCATCGGCATCACGTCCAGCTTCTCGACCACCTCGCGGATCGAGCGCCAGGCCTGCGGGGTGGCGCGCACCAGCAGGGTGTTGGTTTCGTCCACCGCCGACACGCCGACGCGGTCGCCCTGCACTTCCAGCGTCACGCTGCCGTTGCCGGCGCTGCGCTGCGGCAGCTGCAGCTGGCCGTTGCCCAGGCCGCCGGTGCCCGTACTCGTGCCGGTGGTCCCCAGCGTGGAACTGCTGTCCAGGCCACGACCGGCATCGCCGCCGAAGCCGCCGCTGCCATCATCGCCGCCGCTGCCCAGTTGCAGCGGCGTGGCCCCCGGCGCCAGCGAGACCTGCGAACCGCCGTCGCCGCGCCCGCCACCGCTGCCGAACACCTCGGCCAGGCGGTCGGCCAGGTCCTTGGCCTTGACGTACTTGAGCTCGTGGGAGAACAGCCGGCTCTCGCCGCCGGCGCCGTCGATGCGCTCCAGCCAGTCGCGGATCTGGTCGAGATAGCTGGGCTGGGCGGTGATGACCATCACCGCGTTGGCGTTCTCCAGCGGCATGAAGCGCAGCATGCCGGCACTGGGCGTCTTGCTCTCCTCGCCGAACACCTTCTCCAGGTCGGCGGCGACCTGGTCGGCGCGACCGGACTGCAGCGGGAACACCCCCACCGACATGCTCGACATCCAGTCCACGTCGAAGATCTCGATGGTGCGCAGGTAGTTCTCCAGCTCCGCGCGGGTGCCGGCCACGGTGATGACGTTGCGGCCGTTGTCGACGTTGACGATGGCGTTGGGCCGCGCATACGGCTCCAGCACCTTCTTCATCTCGCTGGCGGAGATGTACTTCAGCGGCACCACCCGCGCCTCGAAGCCGCGCGCGCTGGCTGCCGGCGCGGTGCTGGGGGCGACGCTGCCGGCCAGCGCCTGGTCGGCCGGGACGATGTTGTAGCGGCCGCCGCTGTAGACCATGCGTGCGTTGTTCCAGCCCAGCACCATCTCCAGCAGGTTCAGCGCCTGCGACGGCGACACCGGGTTGGGCGTGGCCAGCGTCACCGTACCCTGCACGCCGGGGGCGATCACGTAGTTCTGCCCGAGCATGTCGCCGAGGATGGCCTTGACCACCGCGGCCAGCGATTCGCCCTCGAAGTTGAAGGTGGCGCTGCCGCTGCCGGCCGCGCCCAGCGACGGCGGCCGCTCGGCGGCCACGCCGCGGTTGATCGTCGGGCCGCTGCCGCGGCGGATCAGCGGCTGGGCGCGGGCGTCCTCGGCCGCTGCGTCCTGCTGCACCTGCGCCTGCTGCTCGGTGGCCGCAGGCAGTACCGGCGCCGGATTGCGCTGGACCTGCGGCGAGGGCGTGCTGGCACAGCCGGCCAGCAGGCCGAACAGGAGGGAGACAAGGACGGGACGTGGCGTCATGCGGTCACTCTAAGGTTTCTTGCCGGGGGGTAGGCCGTTCTGGTTCTGGTTCTGGTTCTGGTTCTGCTGCTGCAGTTGCCGGCGGCGTGCCTCGATGCGTTCGCGGATCGCGCGGATCTGCTGCGCATCGGTCGGCCCTGCGGCCGGATCGGGTGCCGCCTGCGTCGGCGTCGGCGTCGCGGGAGGCGGACTGGCCGGATTGGCGGCCGCCGGCGGGGGCTCCACGGGCGGCGGTGCATTGCCG
>JAFADB010000314.1 GCA_023425225.1 Pseudomonadota bacterium | reverse complement strand
GCTCCCCCCGGACGACGCCTCGCAGGCGCCGGCCGCCCCCCCTGCTGCCATCGTCCCGGACCATGGCGGACCTCGCCCGCCGACCCCGCGCCAGGGCCGCCGCCCGCTGTGGGCGCGGCTGCTGGGCCGCCTGATCGATCCGTGGCTGGGCCTGAAGATCGAGCCCGACGACCCGGGCCAGTACGACGACGGCCGCCCGGTGGTCTACGTGCTCGAGGACTACGGCCTGTCCAACGCGCTGATCCTGGACAAGGCCTGCCGCCAGGCCGGCCTGCCCTCGCCGCTGGTGCCGCTGCCGGGCGATCCGCTCGGGCGCAAGCGCGCCTACCTGGCGCTGTCGCGGCGCAGTTCCAGCAACTCGCTGATCCCCGAGCAGCGCGGCGCCAAGACCCATTCCGATTCGCTGGCGCGGCTGCTGCACGCCCATCGCGTGCAGCGCGGCATGGACGTGCACCTGGTGCCGGTGTCGATCTTCGTCGGCCGCGCGCCGGACAAGCAGAGCGGCTGGTTCGCGGTGCTGTTCTCGGAGAACTGGGCGCTGGTGGGCCGCTTCCGCCGCCTGCTGGCGGTGCTGCTCAACGGCCGCGACACCATCGTGCGCTTCTCCCCGCCGGTCTCGCTGCGCGAGACGGTGGACGAGGGCCTGGACCCCGAGCGCACCGTGCGCAAGCTGCAGCGCGTGCTGCGCACCCACTTCCGCCGCATCCGCGAGGCGGTGATCGGCCCGGACCTGTCCACCCGCCGCCTGCTGGTGGACCAGGTGCTGGCCTCCGAATCGGTGCGCGAGGCCATCGCCGCCCAGGCCAGGCGCGACAACAGCAGCAGCGCCGAGGCCTGGAAGAAGGCCCACGGCTACGCCTGGGAGATCGCCGCCGACTATTCCAGCCCGGTGGTGCGTTCGGCCAGCTTCCTGCTCACCCACGTGTGGAACCGCATCTACGACGGCGTGCTGGTGCATCACCTGGACAAGTTCAAGGACGCCGCGCCCGGGCACGAGATCATCTACGTGCCCAGCCACCGCAGCCACATGGACTACCTGCTGCTGAGCTACCTGCTGTACGAGCGCGGCATCGTGCCGCCGCACATCGTGGCCGGCATCAACCTCAACCTGCCGGTGGTGGGCACGCTGCTGCGCAAGGGCGGGGCATTCTTCATCCGCCGCTCGATCCGCGGCAACGCGCTGTACTCGGCGGTGCTCAGCGAGTACGTGGCGCAGCTGGTCGGCGGCGGCTACTCGATCGAGTACTTCGTCGAGGGCGGGCGCTCGCGCACCGGGCGGCTGCTGCAGCCCAAGGGCGGCATGATCGCGATGACGCTGCGCGCGTTCCTGCGCCAGCCGAAGAAGCCGGTGCTGTTCCAGCCCATCTACATCGGCTACGAGAAGCTGATGGAAGGCACCAGCTACCTGGACGAGCTGTCCGGCCGGCCCAAGGAGAAGGAGTCGATCTGGTCGCTGCTGTGGGGCATCCCCAAGGTGCTCAAGCAGAACTACGGCCAGGTGGTGGTCAACTTCGGCCAGCCGATCGCGCTCAACGACGTGCTGGCGCGGCTGGCGCCGGAATGGCAGGGCGAGCCGGTGCCCGAGGACGCCAAGCCGGCCTGGCTGTCGCACACCGTCGATACCCTGGCCGAGCAGATCCAGGTGCACATCAACGGTGCCGCCGACGTCAATCCGATCAACCTGCTGGCGCTGGCGCTGCTGTCCACCCCCAAGCACGCCATGGGCGAGGCCGACCTGATCGCGCAGATCGCCCTGTGCAAGACGCTGCTGGCCGACCAGCCGTACTCGGACCGGGTCACCGTCACCCCGCACTCGCCCGAGCGCATCATCGCCCACGCCGAGCACATCAACGTGCTCAGCCGCATCAAGCACCCGCTGGGCGACGTGCTCAGCGTCAGCGGCGACACCGCGGTGCTGCTGAGCTACTTCCGCAACAACGTGCTGCACCTGTTCACCGCCTCCTCGTGGGTGGCGTGCTGCTTCCAGAACAACCGCCGCATGAGCCGGACCACGCTGGTGCGGCTGGGCCGCAGCGTGTACCCGTTCCTGCAGGCCGAGCTGTTCCTGCCGTGGAGCGAGGACGAGTTCGCCACGCGCATCGAGCACACCATCGAGGTGTTCGTGCGCGAGGGCCTGCTGCAGCACGTGGGCGAGGACGACGGCGGCATGCTGGCGCGCAACACCGGGCAGACCGATGAGGTGTTCCGCCTGCGCGCGATCGGCCATTCGCTGCAGCAGGCGTTCGAGCGCTACTACATCACCATCTCGGTGCTGGTGAAGAACCGCCCCGGCAGCCTCGGCGCGGCCGAGCTGGAGAGCCTGTGCCAGCAGGCGGCGCAGCGGTTGAGCCTGCTGTACGCGCCGGCGGCGCCGGAGTTCTTCGACAAGACGCTGTTCCGCGGCTTCATCCACAAGCTGCGCGAGCTCAAGCTGGTGTGGCCGGACGAGCACAGCAAGCTGGTGTTCGACCATCGCCTGGACGCGTGGGCCAAGGACGCCAAGTTCATCCTCGGCCGCGAGCTGCGCCACACCATCGAGCGCGTCAGCCCGGAAGCGGCCCGGCCGGAAGAGCCCACGCCGCTGGCCTGACGTCCCGGCGCAGGGGCGGCCTGCGGATCCGGCGACACGATGTCGGGGGCTGTCGCGACATCGGCTACCGGGTCGTTGCCGTTCCCCGGCCCGTCCCGCTGCAGCGGCCGCCGGTGCCTGGCCCGCCGGCTTCCGCAGGGCAGTACGCCTGATCGAGCGAGGTCCGCCGCCGCGGTCCATGCTGCGCGACCGGACCGTTCCTGCGCGCTTGCGCCGCATTCACCTGCGTGGGCCATGCTGGCACCCTGCCAACCGGTGTTTGTCGATGGCCCCGCCATCGCGCCATCGCCGTTCATCATCGACATGTCCCACGCTGTACTGGGGATTGCGGCGGGCACCGTCCATTGCATCAGGCGCCGGATTTTTTGGCGTAGACATGCCTGGTGCGCAGGCCATCCACGACTTCCATGGAGAGTTCCACCATGCTGATCGGCGTCCCCAAGGAAATAAAGAACAACGAACACCGCATCGGCCTGACGCCGTCCGGCGCACGCGAACTGGCCGTCCACGGCCACACGGTCCTCGTGCAGCGTGACGGCGGCACGGCAATCGGACTGACCGACGAGCAGTATCTGAAGGCCGGCGCCGAGATCGTGGATACGGCCGAGGAGATCTTCCGGCGCGCCGGCATGATCATCAAGGTCAAGGAGCCGCAACCGGCCGAATGCGCGATGCTGCGCCCCGGGCAGCTGCTGTACACCTACCTGCACCTGGCGCCGGATCCGGCGCAGACCACCGCGCTGGTCGCCTCCGGGGTCACCGCGATCGCCTACGAAACCGTCACCGACGGCCGCGGCGGCCTGCCGTTGCTGGCGCCGATGAGCGAAGTGGCCGGGCGCATGTCGATCCAGGCCGGCGCGCATGCGCTGGAGAAGGCGCAGGGCGGCTCGGGCGTGCTGCTGGGCGGCGTGCCGGGCGTGCCGCCGGCCGAGGTGCTGGTCATCGGCGGCGGCGTGGTCGGCATCAACGCCGCGCGCATGGCACTGGGCCTGAATGCCCGCGTCACCATCGTCGACCGTTCGCTGGACCGGCTGAAGTATCTGGACGAACTCTACGGCGACCGCCTGACCACCCTGTACTCCACCCACGACGCGATCGAGGAACGCCTGCCGCACACCGACCTGGTGATCGGCGCGGTACTGATCCCCGGCGCCGCGGCCCCCAAGCTGGTCACGCGCGACCAGCTCAAGTTGATGCGTCCAGGCTCGGTGCTGGTGGACGTGGCCATCGACCAGGGCGGCTGCTTCGAGACCAGCCGGGCCACCACCCACCAGGATCCGACCTATGCGGTGGACGGCATCATCCACTACTGCGTGGCCAACATGCCCGGCGGCGTCGCGCGCACGTCCACCTTCGCGCTGACCAATGCCACCTTGCCCTACGCGATCCAGCTGGCCGACAAGGGCGTCCAGGCCCTGCTGGACGACGAGAACCTGCTCAACGGCCTGAACGTCCATGCCGGACGCGTGACCTACAAGGCGGTCGCCGACGACCTGGGCTACGAGTACGTGCCGCCGGCGCGCGCGCTGGCATAGTCGCGCGGTTGCCTGAAGGCAGAAGGGTTGTCCGGCAGCCTGCACGATGGGCGCCGGAGGAGACATCGGGGGGCTGAGAGGACATGTCTGATTGACGCGGACACGTGCTCCGGCCCTGCTGTTCGGGCCTCGTTCGTCATCGTCCGAAGGGCCGGCGCATCTGCGCCGGCCCTTCCCGCCGATCGCGGGCGTCCGCTCAGAACGAAGCGCCGACGGTCACGATGAAGGCGCGCGGCTGCAGCACCGTGTAGTACGCGGTGCCGGTGCTGGGCAGGCCGTCCTCGGCCAGCGACTCCAGCGTGGTGCTGTTCGCCCAGGTGATCGCCTTGCGGTCGGTCAGGTTGCTGACGTTGAACTTGATGTAGGGCTTCTTCAGCCAGTCCCAGTCCGGGAAGTCGTAGCCGGCGTTCAGGCCCAGCGTGGTGTAGCCGCCGACCCGCTCGGTGTTCATGTAGTCGCCGTAGCGCGAACCGGAGTAGCGGGCCTTCAGCGATGCCCAGAACGGTCCCTGGCCGTAGTTCAGCGAAAGCGTGAACAGGTCCTTCGGGGTGTTGGGCAGCTGCTTGCCGTCGGTCGGGTAGTCGATGCCCTTGTAGCCGTACGGGCTCTTCACCTCGGCCTGGGTATGGGTGTAGGAGGCGTACAGCTTCAGGGCGTCGGTCAGCGCGTAGCTGGCCTCGCCGTTGAAGCCGCGCATCTGCACCTTGGGGATCGTCGTGTAGATCGAGGTGACGCCGTCGTCGGCGTAGCTGGAGATCGACTTGTTCCGGTAGTCGCTCTGGTAGAGCATCAGCGACGTGCCGAGCCGGTCGCCGTAGAAGCGCCAGCCCAGGTCGTAGGTCCAGGCCGATTCCGGCTCGGGCTGCTCGGTGCCGGCGAACTGGTTGGTGTAGATCGAGGAGGTCGCCGGCACCCGGAAGCTCTTGGACACACCCAGGTAGACCTGGTTGCTGTCGTCGATCTGGTACTTGGCACCGAATGCCGGCAGCGTCTTGCTGTAGGTGTTGTCGAAGATGGCGCCGATCTCGGAGATCGCCCCTGGATACGAGTAGTCCCAGCCCTTGCGGCGGGCGCGCAGCAGCGAGACGCCCAGGTTGACCGTCAGCTGGTCGGTCGGGGTCCAGTTGTCCTGGACGAAGTACTTCTGCACCGTGGTCACCGTGTAGGCGCGGTAGCTCTGCTGCACCGAGCCGTCGGGGTAGGTGATGAAGCAGCTGGCGGTATCGGCCCACACGTCGCAGGGTTCGCCGGTGGCCTGGTCGGCGGCGACGATGCTGCTGTTCTGGCTCTTGCGGGAGCGGTCGTACCACAGGCCGTAGACCAGGTTGTGGTCCCTGCCGATGTCCTGGAAGAACTTCACCACCACGCCCGGCCGCACCGTGCTGGAGTAGGAGTACGTGTAGGCGTAGTCGCTGCTGTCCGTCACGGTATCGGACGTGCCGTAGACATTGCCGGTGCCGGTCGACGGCCTGATCGTCGTCGCGCTGGAACCGCCGCCCTTGCCCCACCACACGTACGGCACCACCGACAGGCGAACGCTGTCGCTCAGCGTGAACTCGCCATCCAGGCTGGCCAGCAGGCTCCTGTACGGGTTGCGGCGCAGCTTGTAGTAGCTGGTCGAACCGCTGCCCCAGTCCTCGGCGTAGTCGTACTCGTAGTTGTTCGCCAGCTGGGCCTTGCTGGCGGTGTTGTAGGAGTAGTTGGACTGGCGGTTGTACTGGAACGAGGCGCTGATCGAATTGCCCGGGCTGATGTCCCACAGGCTCTTGCCGTCGATCTTGGTCACGTCCAGGCCGCCGGCGCCCTTCCACTTGTCGGCGGTGTTCCGGGAAATGGACACCCACGAACGCACCGGGCCGGTGTCGCCGGTGTTCACCCGCAGGAAGGTGCGGCGGTAGTCGTTGCTGCCGAAGCCCTGGTTGAAGTCGACGCCGAACGCGTGGGTCGGATCGATCGTGGACCAGGCGATCTGGCCGCCGGTGGCGCCCATCTCCGGCGCATCGACGTTCGGGGTGCCCTGCAGCACGGTGATGTCGTTGTAGTTCTCGCCGTCGCCGTACTCGGTGGCGTAGATCGAATAGCTGCCGCTGTCGGTCACCGGCGCACCGTTGACGGTGATGCCGATCGCCGAGGAATCGAAGCCGCGCAGGCTGTAGCTGCCGTTGGACAGGCCGGTGACGTCGGCGGTGGCGGTGTCCACGCCGGGGATCGCGTCGATCAGCTGGGTGAAGTTGCTGCCGCCGGCGGCCTTGCCGATCGCCTCGCGGGTCACGGTCGAGATCGCCTTGGCGGCGGTCTGCACGGTCATGTTGCCACCGCCGAGGACGAAGGCATCCTTGCTGGCGGTGACGCTGACCTTGTCCAGTTCCTGGATGCGCCTGGTCTCGTAGGCGGCGGTGGTGTTGGAGGTGCTGGACGCGGTGGTGCGCGACGGTTTCTCCACGTCGCCTTCCGTGCTCTGGGCATGCGCATTGGTTGCCAGCACGCTGGCGAGCGCGACGCTGAGCATCGACAACGAATGGCACGAACGGGGTTTCATCTGCAGGTGACCTCTGTGGCGGGCTGGGTAGGGGTGGACCGCCGGTCGCGGGGCGCGGGCTTGCGCGCACCGGCACGGCGTTCCAGCTAACGCCACGTTAACTTTCGGATGTCGCCCGTTTATGCCGACATTCGTGTCCTGCCCGGTACGATCCGACACCGGCCAGCAACAAAAATCGCGGCCGTGGTCATCACCGTGCAACAAAGCGGGCAAGGAGGGACATCGAGCGGTTGGCGTCCGGTGCCCAGGCAGCCCGGACTCCGGTTTCCCCGTCGGCACGCCGCGGCGTCGCCGGCCGCTGCCTCAGCCGTCGCCGAACAGGTCGCCGGTCTCGCCGATCCGTGCCTGCAGCGGATAGGTCAGGCGGCCCCGGCCGTCCACGTGCGCGGCCGGATTCATCCTCGCCGGCTCGATGCCGGCCACGCCGATGTGCGCCACCGCCTCGCCGGCATGCAGCAGGTGGTCGGCGATGATCTGGCGGTGGCATTGGCGCCAGTCGGCCTCGGCGCACATGAAGGCGCAGTCGCCATCGCGGCCGAGGCTGCGCAGCGAGGCCAGGGCGCGCGCGAACGCCGGTCCCAGCGCGTAGTCGGCGTAGTGGTGGAAGGCGCCGCCCCGCCAGTGCGCGTTGAGCGCCGGGTCGATGCCGGGCTGCGGGCCGCGGCGGCCGCCCAGCGCCGATAGGTGGCGGTAGCCGATGCCCGCCAGCGCCAGCGCGGTGGCCAGCGCGTCGTCGTTGTACTGCGGGTTGTGGCGCGAGCGCGGGATCGCGCGTACGTCGGCCAGCCAGCGCACCCCGGCGCCCTGCAGCAGCGCCAGCAGGCGCGGCAGCGGATGGTTGGAATGGCCGATGCCGAACAGCAAGCTGCGGCGGCTCAGGCCGGCTCGTCGGGGATCAGCGCGCTTTCCAGCCGCGCGATGCAGTCCTTGAGCTGTAGCTTGCGCTTCTTCAGCCGCTTGATCGCCAGTTCGTCGGCCTGCAGGCTGGCCACGCGGCTGGCGATCTCGTGGTCCAGCGCGCGGTGCTCGCAACGCAGTTCGGCAAGGCGCAGGGCGATGTCGGCGGGATCTTGGCTCACGGCTCCGAGCTTACACCGGCGCCGGTACCGGCGACATCGCATCCGGCTTGCCAAGGGCGCGGTCGCAGGCACAATGGCGCCTGGCCCGGGCGGGGAAAACCCGGGCCGCCCATCGCCACCCCTCGGCGGCCATCGCCGCATCCGGAAAGGAGCTTCCATGCGTCTGCGTTTCCCCCTGCTCGTGCTCGCCCTGTCCACCGCCTGCGGCAGCGCGGCGGCGGCCGACAAGTTCGATGGCTACCTGTGCTGCAACATGCGCACCGACGGCAGCTGGATCAGCGACAGCAACTACGCCGAGAACGGCAAGCGGATCATCCCCGCCGGCACCCCGGTCAGCGTCACCGGCTATGGCCGCTACCGCGCCAAGGTGCTGGTCGAGGGCCAGAAGCAGGCCATCGGCAACGACTACAGCCGCGACCTGGACGACGAGGCCTTCGCCCGCCGCTACGTGGTCGCGCAGGACCCCAAGGCGAAGATCGCCGGCTACCCGGCCAGGATCCGCGACGCGATCGAGAGCAGCCGCATCACCCCGGGGATGACCCGCGAGCAGGTGATCATGTCGCTGGGCTATCCGATCAGCAGCGAGAACCCGAACCTGGACAGCAACCTGTGGCGCTACTGGCGCAGCAGCTTCGCCGAGTTCCAGGTCCACTTCGACGGTGCCGGCAAGGTCGAGAAGATCACCACCGACGAGCAGACCCGCAACCTGGTCTGGCTGCCGTAACGGCGGCCACGCGGCCGGCGGGCGGTCCGCCGCGCCGGCGGCACCGGCAGTGGGCGGCTAGAATGGCCGGCCCATGAGCGCCGTCCTTCCCCTGCCCGATCCGCTCCCCCGCCGTCCCGCCGGCGACGCGCGCGCCGCTGCCCGGCTGGGCCGCCGGCTGCGCCGGCAGGTCGGCCAGGCGATCGCCGACTACGGCATGATCGAGGCCGGCGACCGGGTGATGGTGTGCCTGTCCGGCGGCAAGGACAGCTACACCCTGCTGGACATGCTGCTGCAGCTGCAGGCCCGCGCGCCGGTGCCGTTCTCCATCACCGCGGTGAACCTGGACCAGAAGCAGCCGGGCTTTCCCGCCCACGTGCTGCCGGACTACCTGCGCGCGCTTGGCGTGGATTTCCACGTCATCGAGCAGGACACCTACTCGGTGGTCAGCCGGGTGATCCCCGAGGGCGCGACGATGTGCTCGCTGTGTTCGCGCCTGCGCCGCGGCGCGCTGTATGCGCACGCGGCCGCGCACGGCTTCAGCAAGATCGCGCTGGGCCACCATTGCGACGATGCGGTGGCGACCTTGTTCATGAACCTGTTCCACCACGCCCGGCTGGCGGCGATGGCGCCCAAGCTGCTGTCCGACGACGGCCGCCACGTGGTGATCCGGCCGCTGGCCTACGTGCGCGAGCACGACATCGCCGACTACGCCCGGGCACGGGACTTCCCGATCATCCCGTGCAACCTGTGCGGCAGCCAGCAGAACCTGCAGCGGCGCCAGGTCGGGCAGATGCTGCGGCAGTGGGACCGCGACAGTCCCGGCCGGGTCGAGCAGGTCGCGCGGGCGCTGGCCGACGTGCGCCCCGCGCAGCTGGCCGACCCGCGGCTGTTCGACTTCCTGGCGCTGGGCCGCCACGGCGACGACGCGCCATCGGCCGGCGCCCCCGCCACCGCGCCGTCGCAGCCGCCGCGACCGCGCTAGGCTGCAATGACGGCCATTGCGTTTCCTCCTTCTTTCCTCCTTCCGGTACTTCGATGTTCTTTCGCAACCTGACGCTGTTCCGCTTCCCCACCGCCACCGACTTCTCGCAGATCGACACCCTGTTGCCGGAGGTGAAACTCAAGCCGGTCGGCCCGCTGGAGATGACCTCGCGCGGCTTCATCTCCCCGTTCGGCCGCGACGAGACCGAGGTGCTCAGCCACCGCATCGGCGATTTCCTGTGGCTGACCGTGGGCGGGGAGGACAAGATCCTGCCCGGTTCGGTGGTCAACGACCTGCTGGCGCGCAAGCTGGCCGAGATCGAGGAGAAGGAAGGCCGCAAGCCCGGTGGCAAGGCGCGCAAGCGGCTCAAGGACGACCTGGTGCACGAGCTGCTGCCGCGCGCCTTCGTCAAGTCCTCGCGCACCGACGCCATGCTCGACCTGCAGCACGGCTACGTCGCGGTGGACACCTCCAGCCGCAAGAGCGGCGAGAACGTGATGAGCGAGATCCGCGGCGCGCTGGGCAGCTTTCCGGCGCTGCCGCTCAACGCCGAGGTCGCGCCGCGCTCGATCCTCACCGGCTGGATCGCCGGCGAGCCGCTGCCCGAGGGCCTGTCGCTGGGCGAGGAATGCGAGATGAAGGACCCGATCGAGGGTGGCGCGGTGGTCAAGTGCCAGCACCAGGAACTGCGCTGCGACGAGATCGACAAGCACCTGGAGGCCGGCAAGCAGGTCACCAGGCTTGCGCTGAACCTGGACGACCACGTCTCCTTCGTGCTCGGCGACGACCTGGTGATCCGCAAGCTCAAGTTCCTTGACGGCGCACTGGACCAGCTGGAGAACAGCGATGCCGACGGCATGCGCGCCGAGCTGGACGCGCAGTTCGCGCTGATGAGCGGCGAGGTGCGGCGGCTGTTCCTGCTGCTGGAAGAATCGCTCAAGCTCAGCAAGGCCGAATGACGCCCACGGCCGCGTGACGCGCCGGCCGGCACCGTCCGCGGACGGTCACGGCGGGTGTGCCATGCTTGAACCATGCCTTCCCTGGTCCGCCGCCTGCTGACACCCACGCCGCGCGTGGTCGAACGCGACAGCGTCCGCCTGCAGCTGGACGAACGCGAGATCGAGGTGCTGCGCGTGCGCGACCCGCGCGCGCGACGCATCAAGCTGAGCGTGGACGAGCGCGGGGCGCGGCTGACGCTGCCGTCGCGCGCCAGCCTGGCGGCCGGCGAGCGCTTCCTGCACGAACACCGGCAATGGCTGGCCACGCAGCTGGCGCGCTACCACGATCCGGCCGGCATCGCGGCGCTGGTGCGCGGCGAAACCGCCTCGCTGCCGCTGCGCGGCGAGGCGCTGCCGGTGCAATGGCAGGCCGGACGCTTCGCCTGCGTGCAGGTCGTCGGCGACGTCCTGCTGTTCCAACTGCCCGCGCGCGCCGGCGACGCCGCCATGCGCCGCGCGCTGCGCGAGTTCTACGAGGCGCAGGCGCGCGCGGACATCGGCCGCTGGCTGCCGAAGTACCTGCCCGGCCTGCCGCGCGCGCCGGCGCGGGTGCGCCTGAAGGTGATGTCCTCGCAGTGGGGCTCGCTGGCGCCGGACGGGTCGATGGCGCTGGACCTGGCGTTGGTGCTGGGCCGGCCGGCGGCATTCGAGTACGTGCTGGTGCACGAGCTCTGCCATCTGCTGCAGGCCAACCATTCGCCGGCGTTCTGGCATGAGGTGGAGCTGCGCTTTCCCGGCTGGCGCGACGAGCGCGACTACTTCCACCGGCATGGCCGCCAGCTCAAGGCCCAGCTGCGCCGGCTGCAGTCCGCCGATCCGCCGTCGTCGCCCTAGGTGCTGCCGGGAACCGACGGATCGATCCGTCGGCTCCCGGCATGCCGCGCGAGGGGCGGGGGCTCAGACCACCACCGTCAGCGATCGCCGAGGCGGGTTGCTGCCCGTGCCCGGCTCGGCCTGCAGGCGGAACACCGAGACTGCTTCCGCCAGTCCGCGGGCCTGCTCCTCCATGGCATGTGCGGCGGCGGTGGCTTCCTCCACCAGCGCGGCGTTCTGCTGGGTGGTTTCGTCCATCTGGATGACGGTCTGGTTGACCTGCTCGATGCCGGCGCTCTGCTCCTGCGAGGCGGCGGAGATCTCGGCCATGATGTCGGTCACCCGCTGCACGCTGGCGACGATCTCGTCCATGGTGGTGCCGGCCTGGTGGACCAGCGCCGAGCCGTCGGCGACCTTGCCGACCGAGTCGTCGATCAGCTCCTTGATCTCCCTGGCGGCGTTGGCCGAGCGCTGGGCCAAGGTACGCACCTCGCTTGCGACCACGGCGAAGCCACGGCCCTGCTCGCCGGCGCGGGCCGCTTCCACCGCGGCATTGAGCGCCAGGATGTTGGTCTGGAAGGCGATGCCGTCGATGACGGAGATGATCTCGGCGATCTTCCTGGACGAGGTCTCGATGGCGGACATAGTGGTGACGACCTGTCCGACCACTTCGCCGCCCTTGGAGGCCACGCCGGCGGCGCCCTGGGCGAGCTGGTTGGCCTGGCGGGCCGATTCGGCGTTCTGGCGCACGGTGGAGGTGAGTTCCTCCATCGAGGCGGCGGTTTCTTCCAGGTTGGCCGCCTGCTGCTCGGTGCGGCGCGACAGGTCGTTGTTGCCGGTGGCGATTTCCGAGGCGGCCAGGTTGATGCTGGAAGCCGCCTGCTGGATGCGGCCGACGATCGAGGTCAGCTGCGCCACGGTGGCGTTGGCATCGTCGCGCATCCGCGCGAACACGCCCTGGAAGTCGCCGTGCATGCGCGCGGTGAGGTCGCCGCGGGCGATGGCCTGCAGCAGGCTGGAGGTCTCGGCCAGGCTGTGGTCGGTGGCCTCCATCATCGCGTTGAGGTTGTGCACCATCTGCCGGAAGTCGTGCTGGAAGCGGTCTTCGTCGCCGCGCTGGCTGAAGTCGCCGGCGGCCGCCGCGCCGCTCAGGCGGCGGATTTCGCTGCTGATCGCGGTGAGGTTGCGCTTGATCATCGCCATGGTTTCGGTGATCTCGGCCTTCTCGCCGGGCAGCGGCGGCATGTCGCGGGCCAGGTCGCCCACGGCATAGCGCTGCGCCAGTTCGATCACCTGCATCTTCACGCCGATATGGTTGCCTACCAGCTGGTTGGTGCCGGCGACCATCACCCCGTAGTCGCCGGGGAAGGCGGCCTGGTCCATGCGGTAGCTGATGATGCC
>JAFADB010000313.1 GCA_023425225.1 Pseudomonadota bacterium | reverse complement strand
GTTACTTGGTGATGTCCACGTCCTTGGTCTCGCGCAGGAAGAAGGTACCGATGACCAGCGTCATCACCGCGATGCCGATCGGGTACCACAGGCCGTAGTACATGTTGCCGGTGCCCGCCACCAGGGCGAAGGAGATCGCCGGCAGGAAGCCGCCGAACCAGCCGTTGCCGATGTGGTACGGCAGCGACATCGAGGTGTAGCGGATGCGGGTCGGGAACAGCTCCACCAGGTAGGCGGCGATCGGGCCGTAGACCATGGTCACGTACAGCACCAGCAGCCACAGCAGCAGGATCGTCATCGGGATGTTGATGCGCGCGGTATCGGCCTTCTCCGGATAGCCGGCGGTGGTCAACGCGCTCTTCAGGGTCGTGGTGAACTCGCCCTGCCTGGCCTTGAGCTCGTCGCCGGCCAGGCCCTCGGCCTCGAACGAAGTGACCTCGGTGCCGCCCACGCTCAGCCGCGCCAGCGATCCCGGCGGCGCCGATTGCACGCTGTACGGCACGCCGGCGCGGGTCAGCGCGGCGGTGGCCACGTCGCAGGAGCTGGTGAACTTGCGCACGCCGACCGGATCGAACTGGAAGCTGCAGGTCGCCGGGTCGGCGATCACCACCGCCGGGGCGCTGTTGCGGGCTTCCTCGACCGCCGGATTGGCGTAATGGGTGATGCCCTTGAACAGCGGGATGTAGGTGACGGCCGCGATCAGGCAGCCGAACAGGATGATCTTCTTGCGGCCGATCTTGTCCGACAGCCAGCCGAAGAACAGGAAGAACGGCGTGCCCAGCAGCAGCGCGGCGGCGATCAACAGGTAGGACACGGTCGGATCGACCTTCAGCGTGCTCTGCAGGAAGAACAGCGCGTAGAACTGGCCGCCGTACCACACCACGGCCTGGCCGGCGGTGGCGCCGAACAGCACCAGCAGCATCAGCTTGAAGTTGCCGCCCTTCAGGCTGTCGCGGAACGGCATCTTCGAGCCCTTGCCCTTGGCCTTCATCTGCTGGAACAGCGGCGATTCGGCCAGCTGCAAGCGGATCCACACCGAGATGCCGAGCAGCACGATCGAGCCCAGGAACGGGATGCGCCAGCCCCAGGACTCGAACGCCTCGGTGCCCAGCCACAGCCGGCAGCCCAGGATCACCGCCAGCGACAGGAACAGGCCCAGCGTGGCGGTGGTCTGGATGAAGCTGGTATACAGGCCGCGCTTGCCCGGAGGCGCATGCTCGGCCACGTAGGTGGCCGCGCCGCCGTACTCGCCGCCCATCGCCAGGCCCTGGGCCAGGCGCAGCACGATCAGGATCACCGGCGCGGCCACGCCGATGGAGGCGTAGTTCGGCAGCACGCCCACCAGGAAGGTGGAGATGCCCATGATCAGGATGGTGACCAGGAAGGTGTACTTGCGGCCGATGCGGTCGCCCAGGCTGCCGAAGAACGCCGCGCCGAACGGACGCACGAAGAAGCCGGCGGCGAACGCCAGCAGCGCGAAGATCATGCCGGTGGTTTCGTTGACGCCGCTGAAGAACTGCCGGGCGATGATGACGGCGAGCGAGCCGTACAGGTAGAAGTCGTACCACTCGAACACGGTGCCCAGGCTGGACGCGAAGATGACCTTCTTGTGGCCCTGGGTGAGTGTGGCCGGCTGGCCGGTATTGCTGGCGATGGTGGACATAGGAGCTTCCCCTCCGAAGCGTCATGTAGCGGGATGGATGGAGATCAGGTCACGAAGCCGCGGCGCACGAAGCCGCATGCCATGAAGCCGATGGAGCGTGGGGCCGAGGGTGGATGGCGGCGGCACGGGAAGTCCCTCCCAGGTGCCGCGCCGCCGCCATCGCGTTCGATGCCGGAACAACCGTCAGAAGCTGTACTTGGTGGTGAACTGCAGGCGGGTGATGTCGCCCTTGGCGCCGCTTTCGATCTCGCGCTTGCCGTACATCAGCTCGGCACCGACATCGACCTTGGGCAGCGGCGAGTAGAAGACGTTGCCGCGGATGCTCTGCACGGTCTTGGTGACGCCCAGCCCGGTCAGCGCGGTGTCGTTGTCGTAGTCGCTGCGCGCGTAGATCAGGCCGGTGCGCAGCTTGGGGGTGAACTGGTGGCGCCAGCCGACGAAGCCGGCCAGCACGCCGGTGGTGTCCAGGCGATCGTCCACCGCGTCGTAGGCTGCATCCTGGGTGATGCCCAGGCCGACGTAGCGGGCGATGCCCTCGCCGCCGCTGATCTGGTAGACAAAGGTGTCGGCATCGCCGGCCACCCACTTGCCGCCCAGGGTCAGGCCACCGCCGAACTTGCTGGCGTCGGCGCCGGTGGTGGCGTTGTCGACCTTGAGCTGGCGGGCCAGCGCGCCGATGCCAAAGCTGCCCCAGTCGCCCTTCCAGCCATAGCGCACGGTCAGGTCCGGCACCGAGCCGCGATCGGAATTGACGCCGCCGATCAGTGTGGTCTCCGGATTCTCCAGGGCGATGCTGAAGCCGCCGTTGGTGTAGCGCACCTGCGTCTGCCGCACGAACAGCGCACCGTCGGTGGGACCGACGAAGTCGGCCGCTTCCGGCAGGATCGTGGCATCCATGAAGTTGGACCAGGTCTGGCCGGCCAGCCAGTTGTTCCAGTACATGTAGGCATGGCGCAGGGTGGCGCCGTAGGTGTTGGTGGCGGTCTGGTTGCCCAGCGCGTTGCCGAAGAAGTCCAGCTCCACCATCGCGCCGGACTTGTTGCCGGCCTCGCTGACGTTGTCCAGGGCGAAGTTGATGCGCGAGAACTTGGCATGGGCGTTGTAGTCGGTGCCCGAGGACGAACCGCCCACCGGCGTCTGTCCCGGCAGGTACAGGTTGCGGCCGACGGCGTCGTCGGCCAGCTGGCCGTCGCCGGTGCGGGTGGCCATGAAATCGGCCTTGATGAAGCCGCCGAACGAGAACGTGGTGCCGGGCGCGGCCTTGGGCGTGATCGAGGTGAGCTGGATCGGCTGCTTGCCGGCCGGCAGCGGCGCCGGCGCGGCGACCTGTGCCGACCTGACCTCGCCGACCTCGGCCTGGGTCTGCGCGATCTGTCCCTGCTGTTGCTGCTGCGCCGACAGCAGCGCCTGCACCTGCCGCTCCAGTTCGGCCACGCGCGATTCCAGTGCCTTCTCGCGTGCGGTCTGTGCAAATGCGGCGCCCGGTGCCACCAGCGCGACCAGCAGCGCCACGGCCAGCGGACGGCGCATCCGTGTTGCGATGCGATGACTCATTACTCCCTCCCGAATAATGGAACGCCGCGCAATGACGGCTGTGGCGGAGCGTGCGCGAGCCCCGTACCACCGCCTATTCGCCTTTGGTCGAAGCAGGCCTTGCTTTCCCGGGTTTTAAGACCATGGTCTAAGCGCAAGGCGACTTCGCAAGCGCGAAGGATGCGGCAAACTGGCTCGCATACCGCGTTGCGCAACGGCACGCGGAAGACGCCACGCCAGGCAGGACGTAGCGCCAGGACTCCACGAACAGGCTCATCGCAAGCGAGGGTGCAATGACTGACATCTATCCCGTACCGCCGGATTTCGCCGCCAACGCGCGGGTGGACAAGGCCCACTACCAGGCGCTCTACCGCCAATCGATCGAACAGCCCGACGCGTTCTGGGGCAAGGTCGCCGAGCGTCTGGACTGGTTCAAGAAGCCAACCCGGATCAAGGACGTGAGCTACAAGCTCGACGACTTCCACATCCGCTGGTTCGAGGACGGCGAACTCAACGCCAGCGTCAACTGCCTGGACCGCCAGCTGGAAAAACGCGGCGACAAGACCGCGCTGCTGTTCGAGCCCGACAGCCCGGATTCGCCGGCCTACAACGTCACCTATCGCGAGCTGTACGAGCGCGTGTGCCGGCTCGGCAACGCGCTGCGCAGCCTCGGCGTGAAGAAGGGCGACCGCGTCACCATCTACCTGCCGATGATCCCCGATGCGGCGGTGGCGATGCTGGCCTGCGCTCGCATCGGCGCGATCCACTCGGTGGTATTCGGCGGCTTCGCGCCGAACTCGATCGCCGACCGCGTCATCGACTGCGGCAGCAAGCTGATCATCACCGCCGACGAGGGCCTGCGCGGCGGCAAGAAGGTGCCGCTCAAGGCCAACGTCGACGCCGCGCTGAAGCTGCCGGGCACGACCAGCGTGGAGACCGTGCTGGTGGTGCGCCACACCGGCGGCGCGGTGGACATGCAGGCCCCGCGCGACCGCTGGTTCCACGACGTGGTCGACAGCCAGCCCGCCGAATGCGAGCCCGAGCGCATGAACGCCGAGGACCCGCTGTTCATCCTCTACACCTCCGGTTCCACCGGCAAGCCGAAGGGCGTGCTGCACACCACCGGCGGCTACCTGCTCTACGCCAGCTACACCCACGAGCTGGTGTTCGACCTGCGCGAGGACGACATCTACTGGTGCACCGCCGACGTCGGCTGGGTCACCGGCCACAGCTACATCGTGTACGGGCCGCTGGCCAACGGCGCGACCTCGCTGATGTTCGAAGGCGTGCCGAACTACCCGGACACCTCGCGTTTCTGGAACGTCATCGACAAGCACAAGGTGACCATCTTCTACACCGCCCCGACCGCCATCCGCGCGCTGATGCGCGAAGGCGAGGAGCCGGTGAAGAAGACCTCGCGCGCGTCGCTGCGCCTGCTCGGCAGCGTGGGCGAGCCGATCAATCCGGAGGCCTGGCGCTGGTACTACGAGGTGGTCGG
>JAFADB010000287.1 GCA_023425225.1 Pseudomonadota bacterium | reverse complement strand
GATTCCATGCCGATGCAGGCATCGGCCTCGCTCAGGGCCGCCAGAGTGCGCAGGCAGGCCACCAGCTGGCGCAGGTTGCCGGGCCAGGCGTAGTCGGCCAGTGCAGCCAGCGCGTCGATGTGCAGGCGCCGGCCCTGGCCGATGCCCTGCCACAGGTCGCGCACCAGCCGCGCGCGCTCGGGATGGTCGCGCAGCGCCGGCACCTGCACCGTGTGGTGGGCGATGCGGTAGTACAGGTCGGGCCGGAACTGGCCGCAGGCGATGGCGTCGTCGAGGTCGCGGTGGGTGGCGCAGACCAGGGCGAAATCGAGCTTGACCGGCTTGCCGCCGCCCAGCGGCGACAGCTCGTGGTCCTGCAGCACGCGCAGCAGGCGCGGTTGCAGCGCCAGTGGCATGTCGCCGATCTCGTCCAGGAACAGCACCCCGCCCTCGGCCTGCCGCAGCAAGCCGGCGTTGCCCTGCTTGCGCGCGCCGGTGAAGGCGCCCTCCTCGTAGCCGAACAGTTCGGCCTCGATCAGGCTTTCCGGCAGGGCGGCGCAGTTGACCGCGACGAACGGCTTGCCGGCGCGCGCGCTGCGCCGGTGCAGTTCGCGCGCGAACACTTCCTTGCCGGTGCCGGTCTCGCCCTGCACCAGTACCGGCAGGTCGGCGTCGAGCACGCGGCGGGCGCGTTCGAGCGCGGCGTCCATGGCGGCATCGAACAATGGCGCATCGGTGGTCCTGGACGGGGCGGTGGCGGACACGGCGGCGGCGCGGGGCATGCGCCGTGGCGGGCGGCGGGCGGCGTCGCCGTCCACGCGCCCGTACAGCGCCCTGCCCTGGCGGTCGCGCAGCACGCCGTCGTCGCGCAGCCGCGCCAGCGGTTCCTCGAACAGGGCCTCGTACGGCGCGCGTCCCAGTTCGCTGCGCTCCAGCCCGAACAGCCTGAGCCCGACATGGTTGGCCGCCACCAGCCGGCCGCCGCGGAAGGCCAGCAGCGCCTCGCGGCGGGTGCCCAGCAGGGCCGGGTCGTGGTGCAGCCGCAGCAGCTCGGCGTCGGCGATGCCGTCCTCGAACCAGCGGTGCTCGATGTTGGCCACCGCCATGCGCGCCAGGCCCATGGCGTGCATGTGCTGCACGCTGGCATCGCCGGAGATGTCGAGCACGCCGGCCAGCTGGCCGTAGGGGTCGAAGATCGGCGTGGCCGAACAGCTGAGGATGCCGTGCGGGGTGAGGTAGTGCTCGCCGCCGCGCACCTCCACCGGGCGGCCCTCGACGATCGCGGTGCCGATGGCGTTGGTGCCCACCACGTCCTCGCCCCAGCACACGCCGGGCATCAGCGCCACGCGCCCGGCCTTGTCGAGGAAGCCGGGGTTGCCCTCGGCATCGAGGATCCAGCCGGCCTGGTCGGTGAGCAGCACGATGCTGCCGGTGGCGGCGGTGTCGGCCGACAGGCCTTCGAGTTCGGCGCGCGCCAGCCGCCACAGCGTCTCGTGGCGCTCGCGCAGTTCGTGCAGGCGCTGGCACGGCAGCGGATCGAGCGCGGGATTGCGGTCCAGCGGCAGGCCCTGGCGCTGGCAGCGCCGCCACGATTGCAGGATGGTGTCCGGGACCGCGCCGGCCAGCGTGGCGCCGCGTTCGAAGAACGAGCGGCGGGCATTGCCGACGCGATGCTGCGACGGTAGCTGTGCCATCGGAAGGCTCCTGTGTCGCAGATTGCGACAGCTGTATCGACGTATGTCCCGATAGACACCACAGCCGGCGCGCGCTTGCAATCGGCAGACGTGGCGCGCCGCAGCACGAATCGGCAACGACCCGCGCCGCGATGGGGTGCGACAGGCTGTCGCAGCGCAGCAGCGAAAAGTTGGCACCGGCCTTGCGCAGACATTGGGAACCCGCACCGGGTTTTCACCCCAAACGCATTCGCAGGAGACACCGATGAACGCCGTCACGTCCGCCAAGCCGAAATCCACCGACCCGCAGTCCATCTTCAAGCAGCGCTACGGCAACTTCATCGGCGGCGAGTGGACCGAGCCGAGGAGTGGCCAGTATTTCGACAACACCTCGCCGGTCAACGGCCAGGTGATCACCTCGGTGGCGCGCTCCAACGCCGACGACATCGAGGCCGCGCTCGACGCCGCGCACGCGGCCAAGGAGGCCTGGGGCAAGACCTCGGTGGCCGAGCGCGCCAACGTGCTCAACCGCATCGCCGATCGCATCGAGCAGAACCTGGAGTTGCTGGCCTATGCCGAGACCTGGGACAACGGCAAGCCGATCCGCGAGACGCTCAACGCCGACATCCCGCTGGCGGTGGACCACTTCCGCTATTTCGCCGGCGCGGTGCGCGCGCAGGAAGGCTCGCTCAGCGAGATCGACCACGACACCATCGCCTACCACTTCCACGAACCGCTGGGCGTGGTCGGGCAGATCATCCCGTGGAACTTCCCGCTGCTGATGGCGGTGTGGAAGCTGGCGCCGGCGCTGGCCGCCGGCAACTGCGTGGTGCTCAAGCCGGCCGAGCAGACCCCGGCCTCGATCATGGTGCTGATGGAGGTGATCGGCGACCTGCTCCCCGCCGGCGTGCTCAACGTGGTCAATGGCTTCGGCCTGGAGGCGGGCAAGCCGCTGGCCTCGAGCAACCGCATCGCCAAGATCGCCTTCACCGGCGAGACCACCACCGGGCGGCTGATCATGCAGTACGCCAGCCAGAACCTGATCCCGGTGACGCTGGAGCTGGGCGGCAAGTCGCCCAACATCTTCTTCGCCGACGTGATGGCCGAGGACGACGACTTCCTCGACAAGGCGATCGAGGGCTTCGTGCTGTTCGCCTTCAACCAGGGCGAGGTCTGTACCTGCCCGTCGCGCGCGCTGATCCACGAGTCGATCTACGAGGAGTTCATGGCGCGTGCGCTGGAGCGGGTGGCGGCGATCCGCCAGGGCAACCCGCTCGATCCCAATACCCAGGTCGGCGCACAGGCCTCTTCCGAGCAGCTGGAGAAGATCCTGTCCTACATCGACATCGGCCGGCAGGAAGGCGCCGAGGTGCTGATCGGCGGCGAGCGCAACAACCTCGAGGGCGACCTGGCCGGCGGCTATTACGTCAAGCCGACGGTGTTCAAGGGCCACAACAAGATGCGCATCTTCCAGGAGGAGATCTTCGGCCCGGTGGTGTCGGTGACCACCTTCAAGACCGAGGAGGAGGCGCTGGCGATCGCCAACGACACGCTGTACGGGCTGGGCGCCGGCGTATGGAGCCGCGATGCGTCGCGGCTGTACCGCGTCGGCCGCGGCATCCAGGCCGGGCGGGTGTGGACCAACTGCTACCACGCCTATCCGGCGCACGCGGCGTTCGGCGGCTACAAGCAGTCGGGCATCGGCCGCGAGAACCACAAGATGATGCTCGACCACTACCAGCAGACCAAGAACCTGCTGGTGAGCTACTCGCCCAAGGCGCTGGGTTTCTTCTGAGGCCTGCCGGCCGGCGTACTCCCTCCCCCGCGGGATCGTTCGTCTCTTCATCGCAAGGCAGGAACAGGCAGTTCCCTTCTCCCGCTTGCGGGGGAAGGGGGGCGCGCAGCGCCGGATGAGGGTGCTTTTTGCTGGGGTCTTCCCGTGCTCCAAACAGCCCCCCATCCGCCCTACGGGCACCTTCCCCCGCACGCGGGAGAAGGAGAGCTTGTCCATATCTCTCGATGAAGCGAGATGAATCGTCGATGCGTGGCAGGCAGCCGGTTTACCGCATGGCCTGCCCTCTTCCCATCCGCCCAGCTTGCAGCGAGGAACACCGCATGGCCGTCACCGAAGAAACCCTTTCCGCCACCGTCGCCCGCAGCGGCACGCCGACCGACACGCTCCGGCACTGGCTGGCCGGCTTCGCCGACGCGCTGGCGCGGCGCGACATCGACGCCGCCCTGGCCTGCTTCGCCGAGGACTGCCACTGGCGCGACCTGGTGCTGTTCAGCTGGAACATCGTCACCGCCCAGGGCAAGGGCGAGATCCGCGACCTGCTCGAGCAGCGGCTGGCGGAGGTGAACCCCTCGCACTGGCAGGTGGACGGCGAGGCCAGCGCCGCCGATGGCGTGGTCGAGGGCTGGATCAGCCTGGAGACCGAAGTCGCGCGCGGCAAGGGCTACGTGCGCCTGAAGGACGGGCTGTGCTGGACGCTGCTGACCAGCATGCGCGAGCTCAAGGGCTTCGAGGAGCCGCGCGGGCGCCGCCGCCCGCTCGGCGCGCAGCACGGCCACGACCATCCGGACAAGCGCAACTGGGCCGAGCGCCGCCGCGACGAGGAGGCCACGCTCGGCATCACCGAGCAG
>JAFADB010000264.1 GCA_023425225.1 Pseudomonadota bacterium | reverse complement strand
CCAACTACCCCGAGCACATCAAGGCCTTCTACATGCGCCTGAACGACGACGGCAAGACCGTCGCGGCGATGGACGTGCTGGCGCCGGGCATCGGCGAGATCATCGGCGGCAGCCAGCGCGAGGAGCGGCTGGACGTGCTGGACAGGCGCATGGCGCAGTTCGGCCTGGACGGCGAGCACTACGGCTGGTACCGCGACCTGCGCCGCTACGGCACGGTGCCGCACGCCGGCTTCGGCCTGGGCTTCGAGCGGCTGGTGGTGTACGTGTGCGGGCTGTCCAACATCCGCGACGCCATCCCCTACCCGCGCGCGCCCGGCAGCGCCGAATTCTGAGATGGGCGTGACGCTGCAGCTGGTGCTGTGGACGCTGGCGCTGGTGCTGGCGCTCGTCGGGCTGGTGCGCGTCTACCGCCTGTTCAAGCGGCTGCAGGCCTTCGCCGGCGCGCGGCCGTGGTGGGAAACCGCGGAAGGCGCGGCCGAACTGGCACGGGCGCTGCGCCCGCTGTGGATCGCCGCCGCGCTGACCGTTCTCGGCGCGCTGGCGCCGCGGCTGTTCCGGCTGCTCGGCACGTGATCCTGTTCCTGGCGCTGTGCCTGGTGGGCGTGGCGGTGGCCGGGGTGAGCGCGTTCCTGATCTTCTGGCCGCTGACCCTGGTGCACGTGCGCGACCGCCACCCGGCGATCGCCGCCACGCTGGGCGAAGGCGCCTTCCTGCGCCCGTCGGCGCTGGCCTGGCTGCTGCGGCGCCGCTACCGCGACACCGCCGATCCCGCGCTGTCGGGCCTGGCGACGCCGGCCTGGCTGTCGCTACTTGTCGTTTTCGCCGCGCTGGGGCTGGCCGCCCTGCTCGGCCTGATCTCCGAGGTGACCCCATGAACGAACACACCCAATCCCAGGACCAATGGTGGGTCGCCCAGCTCGGCCGCATGCTGATATGGGCCCGGCTGCGGGTGAAGCCCGCCGGCACCGCCGAAGTGCTAGGCAGCGACGGCAACACCCTGGTCTACGAGAGCGAGGACGTCGCACGCGCGGCGCTGCTCGATGCCGAGTTCGTCGCCTTCGACGGACTGGACGAGGACGACGCGCTGGCGCGTGGGTTCTCGCTGGACGAGGTATCCCCGCCCCATGCCGCGACGGACGACGAGCTGGGCAGGCGCATGGTGCAACCGCTGGGCGGGCGCGCCTGAGACGACGCCGGCCCCAGTCCGGCCGGGGGCCACGATCGCGGCCGCGCGTTGCCGGTCCCCGGCAGCCACACCGGCCCTTCGCGCGGGCCGGAACGGTCCGGGGCAGGTGCAGGCCGGTGCGCGTGCGCGCTACCCTGTCGGCCCCTTACCCCACGCGTCGGCATTGATGCCAGAACTCAAGCAACTCCTCAAGAACAACCTGGAATGGGCCGAGCGCGTCAAGCGCGAGGACCCGGACTTCTTCGAACGCCTGTCCCACCAGCAGTCGCCAATGTACCTGTGGATCGGCTGCTCGGACTCGCGCGTGCCGGCCAACCAGATCCTCGACCTGGACCCGGGCGAGGTCTTCGTCCACCGCAATGTCGCCAACGTGGTGGTGCATTCGGACCTGAACTGCCTGTCCACGGTGCAGTTCGCCATCGACGTGCTCAAGGTCAAGCACATCCTGGTCGTGGGCCACTACGGCTGCAGCGGCGTGCACGCCAGCATGACCGGCCAGCGCGTGGGCCTGGCCGACAACTGGCTGCGTCACGTCGGCGACGTGCGCGACAAGCATGCCGAGCGGCTGGCGCTGGCACCGACCGACGAGCTGCGCCACGCGCGGCTGTGCGAACTCAACGCCATCGAGCAGGTGGTCAACCTGTGCCATTCCACCGTGGTGCAGGATGCCTGGGCACGCGGCCAGCGCCTGGTGCTGCATGCCTGGTGCTACAGCGTCTTCGACGGCCGCGTGCGCCAGCTGGGGATGGACGTGGATTCGCTGGAGAAACTGCCGATCGCCTACGAACAGGCGCTGGCGGGCATGCCCACCAGCGGCAAACGCGACGAGTGACCCGGAGCCCGCCCATGCTGCCCATGCCGATCAACCTGCACGCCTGGATCGAGGAACACCGCCACTTGCTCAAGCCGCCGGTGGGCAACAAGTGCATCGCCCAGGACGACTTCATCGTCATGGTGGTGGGTGGTCCCAATGCACGTACGGACTACCACTTCGACGAGGGTCCGGAGTGGTTCTACCAGATCGAGGGCGAGATGGTGCTCAAGGTGCAGGAGAACGGTGCGGTGCGCGACATCCCCATCCGCGCCGGCGAGATATTCCTGCTGCCGCCGCGGGTGCCGCACTCGCCGCAGCGCCTGCCCGACTCGGTGGGCCTGGTGGTCGAGCGCAAGCGCCTGCCCGACGAGCAGGACGGGCTGATGTGGTTCTGCGAGGACTGCAACCACCCGTTGTACGAGGAATACTTCCACCTGCACGACATCGAGAAGGATCTGCCGCCGGTGTTCGAGCGCTTCTATTCGTCGCGGCAACTGCGCACCTGCGAGGCCTGCGGACACCTGAATCCCGCGCCGGAGCGCTACGCGCAGGCGTAGCGCAAGTCGTACCCGGCTGAAGCTAGACTGCAACGCGCATCCCCCAACGGCCTTTCCCATGACCGAGACGCTCTCGCGTTCCCACGCCATCGCCCTGGACGCGGCCGACCCGCTGAAGGCGCTGCGCGGCCAGTTCGTGTTCCCGCAGCACCAGAATGCCGACCAGGCCTATTTCGTCGGCAATTCGCTCGGCCTGCAGCCGCGCCGCGCCAAGGCGATGGTGCAGGAGGTGCTGGACCAGTGGGCCGGACTGGCGGTGGAAGGCCACTTCACCGGCCAGGCGCAATGGATGACCTACCAGGAGCTGGTCACCGAGCCGCTGGCGCGGGTGGTCGGTGCCCTGCCCTGCGAGGTAGTGGCGATGAACTCGCTGAGCGTGAACCTGCACCTGATGATGGTCAGCTTCTACCGCCCCACCCGCGAGCGTCCGGCGATCCTGATCGAGGCCGGCGCGTTCCCCTCCGACCGCCATGCGGTGGAGTCGCAGATCCGCTTCCACGGCTTCGACCCGGTGACCGACCTGATCGAGGTCGAGCCCGACGAGGCGACCGGCACCGTGTCGATGGCGGCCATCGAGCGCGCCATTGCCGAGTACGGCCCGCGCCTGGCGCTGGTGCTGTGGCCGGGCGTGCAGTACCGCACCGGCCAGGCCTTCGACCTGGGCGAAATCGTGCGCCTGGCGCGTGCGCAGGGCGCGGCGGTCGGCCTGGACCTGGCCCACGCGGTCGGCAACCTGGAACTGGCGCTGCACGACGATGCGCCGGACTTCGCGGTCTGGTGCCACTACAAGTACCTCAACGCCGGCCCCGGCGCGGTGGCCGGCTGCTTTGTCCACGAACGCCATGCGCGTGCCGACCTGCCGCGCTTCGCCGGCTGGTGGGGCCACGAGAAGCAGACCCGCTTCCGCATGGAACCGCAGTTCGTGCCCACGCCGGGCGCGGAAGGCTGGCAGCTGAGCAATCCGCCGATCCTGAGCCTGGCGCCGCTGCGCGCCTCGCTGGAACTGTTCGAGCAGGCCACCATGGCGGCGCTGCGGCGCAAGTCCGTGCAGCTGACCACGCTGCTGCAGGGCTTGATCCAGGCGCGCCTGCCGCATGTGCTGGAAGTTGTGACGCCGGCCGAGCCGGAGCGCCGTGGCAGCCAGATGTCGCTGCGGGTGGTCGGCGGACGCGAGCGCGGCCGTGCACTGTTCGAGTACCTGCGCTCGGTCGGCGTGCTCGGCGACTGGCGCGAACCGGACGTGATCCGCATCGCCCCGGTACCGATGTACAACCGCTTCGTCGAACTGCACCGCTTCGTCGAGGAAACCGAGACCTGGGCCGGCTATTGAGGCCGCCATCGGGCCCCTCGCCGGCCACGGGAACTTCATCTTGAGCGAACCCACCATCACCCTCGTCGGCGCCGGCCTGGCCGGCTCGCTGCTGGCCATCCTGCTCGCGCGCCAGGGCCGGGACGTAGTCGTCTACGAGCGCCGCGGCGATCCGCGCATCAAGGGCTACGAGCGCGGCCGCTCGATCAACCTGGCGCTGGCCGAGCGCGGCCGCAACGCGCTGCGCGCGGCCGGCGCCGAGGACGCGGTGATGGCGCATGCGGTGATGATGCGCGGGCGCATGGTGCATGCGCTGGACGGCCGCCAGCTGCTGCTGCGCTACGGCCGCGACGACAGCGAGGTGATCTGGTCGGTGCACCGCGCCGACCTCAACGTGGTGCTGCTGGACCTGGCCGAGCAGGCCGGCGCGAAGATCCACTTCTACCGCCGCCTGCACACGGTCGATTTCGACGCCGGCCATGCCCGCTTCATCGACGACCGCGACGACCAGCCGCACGACATCCGCTTCTCGACGCTGATCGGCGCCGACGGCGCCGGCTCGGCGCTGCGCGCGGCGATGCAGCGGCGCGAGCCGACCGACGAGGTCACCGAGTTCCTCGACCATTCCTACAAGGAACTGGAGATCCTGCCGGCGGTGGACGGCGGCTTCCGCATCGAGCCGCACGCGCTGCACATCTGGCCGCGCGGGCGCTACATGTGCATCGCCCTGCCCAACGACGAGGGCACCTTCACCGTCACCCTGTTCCTGCCCAACGTGTCCGAGGGCGACGCGCCCAGCTTCGCCGCGATCAACAGCGGCCAGGAGGCCGAGGCGCTGTTCGCGCGCGATTTCCCCGATGCGCTGCCGCTGATCCCGCGCCTGCGCCGGGACTGGGAGGAGCACCCGCCCGGCCTGCTCGGCACGCTGTACCTGGACCGCTGGCACCTGGACGGCCGCGCCGTGCTGCTGGGCGATGCCGCCCACGCGATGGTGCCGTTCCACGGCCAGGGCATGAACTGCGCGTTCGAGGACTGCGTGGCGCTGGCTGCGCAGATGCAGGCCCATGCCGACCTGGGCGACGCCTTCGCCGCGTTCGAGGCGCAGCGCCTGCCGGATGCGCGCGCGATCCAGCAGATGGCGCTGGAGAACTACATCGAGATGCGCGACCTGGTGGACGACCCCGACTTCCTGCTGCAGCGCGAGCTGGAGCGGATGCTGCAGGCGCGCCACCCCACCCGCTTCGTCCCGCACTACACCATGGTCACCTTCATGCTCACGCCGTATGCAGAGGCGCTGCGGCGCAGCGACATCCAGCGCGAGATCCTGGCCGCCGCGACGGCCGGCCGCGCCTCGCTGGACGGCATCGACTGGGAGGCGCTGGATAGCACCGTGCGCGAGCGGCTGCCGCCGCTGGAAGGGGCGCACTGAGCCCTGCATCGTCCGTGGGATCGACGTGAGACGCCCCACGCAGGCATCGCCGTAGAATGGACGGGCTCTTTCCGCCGGCTCTCCCATGCCAGACACCTTCCTGTTCTACGACCTGGAGACCTTCGGCCAGGATCCGCGCAAGACCCGCATCGCCCAGTTCGCCGCGGTGCGCACCGATGCCGAACTGAACGTGGTCGAGGAGCCGGTCAACTTCTTCGTCAAGCCGGCCGACGACCTACTGCCCTCGCCCTACGCCACCCTGGTCACCGGCATCACCCCGCAGCAGGCGCTGGCCGAGGGCGTGAGCGAGGCCGAGGCGTTCGCCCGCATCGCCGAGCAGATGGGGCGGCCACAGACCTGCACGCTCGGCTACAACTCGTTGCGCTTCGACGACGAGTTCATCCGCCACGGCCTGTTCCGCAACTTCTTCGATCCCTACGAGCGCGAATGGCGCGGCGGCAATTCGCGCTGGGACCTGTTGGACATGCTGCGGCTGGCGCACGCGCTGCGGCCGGAGGGCATCGTCTGGCCGCAACGCGAGGACGGCGCCACCTCGTTCAAGCTGGAGCAGCTGGCCGAGGCCAACGGCGTGCGCGAGGGCGATGCCCATGAGGCGCTGTCGGACGTGTACGCCACCATCGGCATGGCACGGCTGCTGCACCAGCACCAGCCACGGCTGTGGGAGTACGCGCTCAAGCTGCGCGACAAGCGCTTCGCCGCCAGCCTGCTGGACGTGGTGGCGATGCAGCCGGTGCTGCACGTCTCCCAGCGCTACCCGGCCGCGCGCCTGTGCGCCGCGCCGGTGCTGCCGCTGGCGCGGCATCCGCGCATCGACAACCGGGCGATCGTGTTCGACCTGGCAGGCGACGTGGAACCGCTGCTGCGGCTGGCCCCGGACGAGATCGCCGACCGCCTGTACGTGCCGGCCGCCGACCTGCCCGAGGGCGAGCAGCGCATCGCGCTGAAGGAAGTGCACCTGAACAAGGCACCGGCGCTGGTGGCCTGGAACCACCTGCGCGATGCCGACCTGCAGCGGCTGGCGATCGACCGCGCCCTCGTCGAGGCCAATGCCGCGCGGCTGCGCGAGGCCGGCCCGGAGCTGGCCGAGAAGGTGCGCCGGG
>JAFADB010000257.1 GCA_023425225.1 Pseudomonadota bacterium | reverse complement strand
CGCCGGTGAGCACCATGCCGGCGCGCACCAGTTCCTCGAAGCCGGAACGGCGCAGCTCGGCCTGCACCATCTCGAAGATCTCCTCGTAGCGGCCCTGCACCGCCTGCGCCAGCGAGGCGCGCGGCATGCGCCGCGGCGGCCGGTCGCCGACCGACGGCACCTGGATCGATTCCTCGGCGGTGGCCAGCTGCGCCAGCGCGCAGGCGTAGCGCACCTTGATCTGCTCAGCCTCCGGCGTGGGCGTGCGCAGCATGTGGGCGATGTCGTTGGTGACGTGGTCGCCGGCGATCGGCAGCGAGGCGGTGTGGCAGATCGCGCCCTGCACGAACACCGCCAGGTCGGTGGTGCCGGCGCCCATGTCCACCAGCACCACGCCCAGCTCGCGCTCGTCGGCGGTCAGTACCGCCACGCTAGAGGCCAGCGAGGACAGCACCAGGTCGTCCACCTGCAGGCCGCAGCGCTGCACGCACTTGCTGATGTTGGCCGCGGCCGACTGCGCACACACCACCAGGTGCGCGTGCACCTCCAGACGCACGCCGGTCATGCCGACCGGGTTGCGGATGCCTTCCTGCGAATCGTCCAGCACGTACTCGCGCGGGATCGCGTGCAGGATCTTCTGGTCGGCCGGGATGGCGACCGCCTTGGCCGCCTCCAGCACCCGGTCAAGGTCGCCCCAGGTGACCTCGCCGTCGCGGATCGGCACGATCCCGGGCGAATTCTTGCACTGCACGTGGTTGCCGGAGATCGAGGCGTAGACCGAACGGATCTCGCAGCCGGCCATCAGCTCGGCCTCCTCGACCGCGCGCTGGATCGACTGCACGGTGGACTCGATGTCCACCACCACGCCGCGCTTGAGCCCGCGCGATTCGTGCGAGCCGATGCCGATCACCTCGATCGGGTTGCCCGGCGAGTACTCGCCGACCAGCGCGACCACCTTGGAGGTGCCGATGTCCAGTCCGACGATGAGGGATTTGTCACCTTTGCGATTCATGTCCTGCCCTGCTTTGGCTTCTGCGCTTCCGCCGCCGGTGCGCCCCAGCTCAGCGTGAAGCCGTTGGTGTAGCGAAGATCGGCGCGCTCGATCGGCTGCTGCGCGTTGACCAGCTGCGGCAGCACCCGGGCGAAGCGCGCCAGGCGCGCGCGGGCGTCGTCGCGGCCGATCACCACCTCGGTGCCGTTGCCCAGCGCCAGCGACCAGCTGCCGCGGTCATCCATCACCAGCGCACGCACTTCCAGGCCGGCCGGGGCGAACATCGCCCGCGACTGGTTGTAGAGCTCGACCACCTCGGTGGTCTTGCTGTCCGGGCCGCCCAGCAGCGGCAGCTGCACGTCCTTCAGCCCCGGCGGCACCGGGAACAGGCGGCCCTGCTCGGACAACATGCGGTCCTTGCCCCAGCGCGCGAACGGCTTGTGCTCGACCACGCGCACCTCCAGCACGTCGGGCCACTGCTTGCTGACCTGCGCCGACTCGACCCACGGCAGGCGCCTGACCGCGTCCTGCGCATGGTCGAGATCGACCGCGAAGAAGCCCTTGTGCGCGTATGGCAGCACCACCGCGCGCAGCTGCTCGGCCGGCACCCGCTGCAGCTCGCCGCTGACCCGCAGCCGGGTCAGCGGCCAGCGCTCGGCGCCGACCCAGCCGTTGAGCACCGCCACCACCGGCAGCGCAACCACGGCAACCGCCAGCAGCCAGGCGAGGATGCGCAGCGCCGCGTTCATGCCGGCACCTCGTCGAGCGTCTGCTCCAGCACCCGCCACACCAGTTCCTCGAAACCGATGCCGACCTGCGCCGCCGCCTTGGGCACCAGCGAGTGGCTGGTCATGCCGGGCGCGGTGTTGGCCTCCAGCAGGAAGAACTCGCCGCTGGCGCGCTCGCGCATCACGTCCACCCGGCCCCAGCCGCTGCAGCCCAGGGCGGCGAACGCGGCCAGCGCCAGGCGGCCGATCGCGGCCTCGTCCTCGCCCTCCAGTCCGGGGCACAGGTACTGCGTGTCCTCGGCCAGGTACTTGGCGTCGTAGTCGTACCACTGGCCCCTGGGGACGATGCGGATCGACGGCAGCGCGACGTCGCCGAGGATGGCCACGGTCAGTTCGTCGCCCTCGACCAGCCGCTCCATCAGCAGCTGGCCGTCGTAACGCGCGGCCAGCGCCACCGCCTCGTCCAGCTGCGCGCTGTCGAACACGCGGCTGATGCCGACGCTGGAGCCCTCGTTGGCCGGCTTGACGATCACCGGCAGGTCCAGCGCGGCCGCCGCCGCATGCATCTGCGCACGGCCCGCGCCGGCCGCCAGCGCGGCATGGTGCGGGGTCGGCAGGCCCAGCGACAGCCACACCTGCTTGCTGCGCACCTTGTCCATGCTCAGCGCCGAGCCGAGTACGCCCGAGCCGGTGTACGGCACGCCGAAGGCCTGCATCAGTCCCTGCACGATGCCGTCCTCGCCGCCGCCGGCATGGCCGTGCAGCACGTTGAACACGCGATCGAAGCGCTGCTGCGCCAATGCCTGCGCCAGCGCCGGGATGCCGTCCACCGGCTGCGCATCGACGCCGCGCGCGCGCAGCGCCTCGAGCACGTTGCGGCCCGAGTCCAGCGACACCTCGCGTTCGGACGAGGTGCCGCCGAGCAGCACGGCGACGCGGCCGAACACGGCCGGGTCGGTGCAGCGCAGCGGCGGCAGCGCGCGGCTCATGCCTTCGGCACCTCCGTGAATCCCTCTGTGGCGATCTGCTGCGATACCGCGCCGATGTCGCCGGCGCCCATCATCAGCAGCAGGTCGCCGTCCTGCAGCACGTCGGGCAGCACCCGGGCCAGCTCGGAGGCATGGCCGACCACCACCGGCTCGCTGCGGCCGCGCGCGCGGATGGCGCGCGCCAGCGACTTGGCGTCGGCGCCGGGAATGGGCTGCTCGCCGGCCGGGTAGACCTCGCTGAGCACCAGCGCATCGACCTCGCTGAGCACCGCGGCGAAGGCGTCGAACTGGTCGCGGGTGCGGCTGTAGCGGTGCGGCTGGAAGGCCAGTACCAGGCGCTTGCCCGGCCAGCCGCCGCGGGCAGCGGCGAACACCGCGGCCAGCTCGCGCGGGTGGTGGCCGTAGTCGTCGATGACGCGCACGCGCGCGCCGTTGGGCGTGGTCACCTCGCCCAGGTCGTTGAAGCGCCGGCCGATGCCGGCGAAGCCTTCCAGCGCCCGCGCGATCGCGCCCGGGTCTACGCCCAGCTGCCAGCCCACCGCCGCGGCGGCCAGCGCGTTGAGCACGTTGTGGCGGCCGGGCAGCGCCAGCGTCACCGGCAGCGACTGGTCGCCGGGCAGGCGCAGGGTGAAATGCATGCGCGCGCCTTCCTGCACCACGTCGTCGGCGCGGATGTCGGCGTTCTTGTTGAAGCCGTAGCTCATCACGTGGCGCGGCGTCTTCGCCGCCAGCGCCGCCACTTCCGGATCGTCGATGCACAGCACCGCCAGGCCGTAGAACGGCAGCCGCTGCAGGAACTCGGCGAAGGCCGCCTGCACGCGGGCGAAGTCGTTGCCGTAGTTCTCCAGGTGGTCGGCATCGATGTTGGTGATGACCGACACCAGCGGGTTCAGGCGCAGGAAGCTGCCGTCGCTCTCGTCGGCCTCGGCCACCAGCCACTGGCCGGTGCCCAGGCGCGCGTTGGCGCCGGCGGCGAGCAGCTGGCCGCCGATGACGAAGGTCGGGTCCAGCCCGCCTTCGCTGAGCACCGCGGCGGTCAGGCTGGTGGTGGTGGTCTTGCCGTGGGTGCCGGCCACGGCGATGCCGCGGCGGAAACGCATCAGCTCGGCGAGCATGGCCGCGCGCGGCATGATCGGGATGCGGTGGCTGCGCGCCTCCATCAGCTCGGGGTTGTCCTCGCGGATGGCACTGGAGACGACCACGCAGTCGGTGCCGAGCACGTTGGCGGCCGAGTGCCCGCGCATCACCCGCGCGCCCAGCCGTGCCAGCCGGCGGGTGGCGGCGTTGTCGGCGTTGTCCGAGCCGGAGACCTCGTAGCCCAGCGTCAGCATCACCTCGGCGATGCCGCTCATGCCGGTGCCGCCGATGCCGACGAAGTGCACGCGCGGGAAGGCGCGCACCAGGTCCTCGGTGTCGTGCAGGCGGCGGATCATCGGGCGTTCCCCGGCTGGGAGGCGGTCTGGGCGGGCACTGCGGATTCCTCGAGGATGATGTCGGCGATGCGTTCGGCCGCATCGGTCTTGGCCAGCGCGCGCGCGGCCTGCGCCATCGACAGGCGCAGCGCCGGGTCGGCGGACAGTTCGGCCAGCGCCTGCTGCAGGTGGGCGGCCAGCGCCTCGTCCTGCTTCAGCAGCACGGCGGCACCGCGCTCGACCAGGTACTCGGCGTTGCGGGTCTGGTGGTCGTCGACCGCTGCGGCGAACGGCACCAGCACGCTGCCGACGCCGGCCGCGCACAGCTCGGCCAGGGTCGAGGCGCCGGCGCGGCACACCACCAGGTCGGCCCAGGCGTAGGCCGCGGTCATGTCGGCGATGAAGGGTTCGACGCTGGCCTGCACGCCGGCGGCGGCATAGCTGGCCAGCGCCTCGCCGTGCAGCTTCTCGCCGCACTGGTGGCGCACCTCGATGGCGGTGCCGGCCAGGGCCGCCAGGGCCTGCGGCACGGCGTCGTTGAGCGCGCGGGCGCCCTGGCTGCCGCCCAGCACCAGCAGCCGCAGCGGGCCGCCGCGGCCGGCCAGGCGCTGCGCCGGCGACGCGATGGCGGCGATGTCCTCGCGCACCGGGTTGCCCACCGCTTCCTCGCGGCCGGGGAAACTGCCCGGGAAGCCGCTCAGCACCCGCCGCGCGAAGCGCGACAGCACCTTGTTGGTCATGCCGGGCGCGCGGTTCTGTTCGTGCACGATCAGCGGCAACCCGCACAGGCGCGCGGCCAGCCCGCCCGGACCGGCGGCGAAACCGCCGAAGCTCACCACCGCGCGCGGGTGGCGCCGACGCAGCACCGCGACCGCGGCGCGTACCGCACGCAGCACCCGCAGCGGCGCGCCCAGCAACGCCAGCGCGCCCTTGCCGCGCAGTCCGGCGATCTCGATGGTGTCCAGCTCGATGCCGTGCTGCGGCACCAGGCGGGTTTCCATCCGGCCCGCCGCGCCCAGCCAAGCCACTGGGATGCCGCGCTCGCGCAGCACCTTGGCCACCGCCAGCGCCGGAAAGATGTGCCCGCCGGTGCCACCGGCCAGGATCAGCACCGGACGCGCCTGCGCGGCGTTGACCGGGAAGGCGCTCATGCCAGCCTCCCGAACGTGGGCTCGATGCGCGGACGCGCCGCGCGGACGTTGCGGCTGGCGGCATCGTGCAGCGCATCGGCGACCACCGCCGCCGGCTCGCGCAGCGGCGTGTCCGGCGTCGCCGCAGGACCTGCCACGTCGGCGCCGATCGCCTCGCTGCGGATGCGCGACACCTGGGTGGCGCGGTCGAGTTCGTAGGACACGCGCAGCAGCAGCCCGACCGCCACGCAGGTCATCAGCACCGAGGAACCGCCGGAGGAGATCAGCGGCAGCGTCAGGCCCTTGGTCGGCAGGATGCCGAGGTTGACGCCGATGGAGACGAAGGCCTGCATGCTGATCCACAGCGCGATGCCGAAGGCGATGTAGCCGGAGAAGTGGCGCTGCATCTCCACGCACTTCATGCCCAGCCAGAACGCGCGCCCGACCAGCAGCGCGTACAGGCCGACCACCAGGCACACGCCGACGAACCCCAGCTCCTCGGCGATGACCGAGAAGATGAAGTCGGTATGCGATTCGGGCAGGTAGTTCAGCTTCTGCACCGAGGCGCCCAGGCCCACGCCGAGCCACTCGCCGCGGCCGATCGCCATCAGCGCGTTGGACAGCTGGTAGCCCGAGCCGAGCTGGTCGGCCCACGGGTCCCAGAACGAGGTGATGCGGCGCAGGCGGTACGGCTCGACGATCGCGATCGCGGCCAGGACCGGCAGGCCGATGACGACCGGCGCCGACATCCGCGGCAGGTTCACCCCGCCCAGCACCAGCATGCCGGCGGTGATGGCCACCAGCAGCGCCGAGGAGCCGAAGTCCGGCTGCATCAGCAGCAGCGCCACCAGCAGCGCGACCACGCCGATCGGCTTTAGCATGGCCGGCCAGGTGGCGTAGACGTCGTCGCGGAAGCGCACCAGGTAGCTGGCCAGCCAGACGATGTACAGCACCTTGACCGCTTCCACGGTCTGGAACCGGGACACGCCCAGGTTGATCCAGCGCCGCGCGCCGTTGACGCTGCTGCCGATGCCCGGCACGAACACCACGATCAGCAGCGCGAAGCAGCCCAGCAGCAGCAGCTGGTTGTACTTCTCCACGGTCTTGAGCTCGGTGCGCATGACCCAGTACGCCAGACCGATGCCCACGCCCAGGAACACCAGGTGGCGGCTCAGGTAGTAGAACGGGCTGGCGGTCAGCTCGATCGAGCTGGAGGCCACCATCACCACGCCCAGCGCCGCCAGCGCCAGCGCGGTGCCGAGCAGCCACTTGTCGTAGCGGCCGCCGATGGCCTCGAGTCGGGTGGCCTGGTGCGAGAAGTCGTTCATCAGCGCACCTTCAACGTTGCCAGGCCGACCAGCACCAGCACCACCGAGATGATCCAGAAGCGCACGATCACTCGCGGCTCCGGCCAGCCCTTAAGCTCGAAATGGTGGTGGATCGGCGCCATGCGGAACACGCGCTTGCCGGTGAGCTTGAAGCTGGCCACCTGGATCATCACCGACAGCGTCTCGATGACGAACACCCCGCCCATGATCACCAGCACCAGCTCCTGGCGCACGATCACCGCGATGGTGCCCAGCACCGCGCCCAGCGCCAGCGCGCCGATGTCGCCCATGAACACCTGTGCCGGGTAGGTGTTGAACCACAGGAAGCCCAGCCCCGCGCCGGCGATCGCCGAGCAGATGATCACCAGTTCGCCGGCGCCGGGAATGGTGGGGATCTTCAGGTAGGCCGAGAACACCGCGTTGCCCGAGGCGTAGGCGAACACGCCCAGCGCGCAGGCCACCAGCACGGTGGGCATGATCGCCAGCCCGTCCAGGCCGTCGGTCAGGTTGACCGCGTTGGAGAAGCCGACGATCCAGAAGTAGGCGATCACCACGAAGCTCAGCCCGGCCAGCGGCAGCGCGATCGACTTGAACATCGGGATGTAGAAGGTGATCGCCGCCGGCACGTCGGCGCTGTAGTACAGGAACAGGCCGGCGGCCAGACCGAAGATCGACTGCAGCAGGTACTTCCAGCGCGACTTCAGCCCGTTGGGGTCGCGGCGCACGATCTTGATCCAGTCGTCGTACCAGCCGATCGCGCCGAAGCACAGCATCACCGCCAGCACCAGCCACACGTAGCGGTTGCGCAGGTCGCCCCACAGCAGCACCGAGACGGTGACCGACAGCAGGATCAGCGAACCGCCCATGGTCGGCGTGCCGGCCTTGGAGAAGTGGGTCTTCGGGCCGTCCTGGCGGATCGGCTGGCCACCCTTGAACTGGGCCAGCTTGCGGATCATGCCCGGGCCCATCCACAGCGCCAGGAACAGCGCGGTGAGCGCGGCGAGGATGCCGCGGAACGTCAGGTAGTTGAACAGCCCGAACAGGCTCTCCAGTTGCTGTAGCCAGCGGGCCAGTTCAAGCAGCATTCGGGGTGTCCTCCGCACGCGCCAGCAGCGCGCTCACGATCCTGTCCATGGCGCTGCCGCGCGAGCCTTTGACCAGCACGTGCAGCGGCGTCGATTCTTCCGCGGGATCCGCCCCCGCCTGGCGTTCGTCGATATCGGCCCGCAGCGCCTGCGCCAGCGTGGCGTGCGAGTCGAACACCCGCCCGCCCTCGCCGAAGGCCTGCGCGGCGGCGGCGCTCAGCGGGCCCAGCGCGTACAGGCGGGCAAGCTTGGCCTCGCGCGCCCGGCGTCCGGCGGCGGCGTGCAGCGCCTGCGCCTCCGGTCCCAGCTCGCGCATGTCGCCCAGCACAAGCCAATTCTCGCCGCCACCGGCGGCCAGCGCGTCGATGGCCGCGGCCAGCGACCCGGGATTGGCGTTGTAGCTGTCGTCGATCAGCACCGCGCCGCCCTGCAGCGCATGCGCGACCTGGCGGCCCGCCACCGGTCGTGCCTCGCCCAGCCCGGCGGCGACCTGCTCCAGGCCGATGCCGGCGGCCAGCGCCAGCGAGGCGGCGGCCAGTGCGTTGAGCACGTTGTGGCGGCCGGGCAGTGCCAGCGCCACCGCGGCCTCGCCCTGCGGCGCCACCAGCACGAAGCGCGAGCCCCGTGCATCGAGCTGCAACTGGCGCGCGTACACCTCGGCACTGGCCTGCAGCGCGAAGCGCAGCACGCGCCGGCCGAGCGGCGGCTGCGCCAGCAGGGCCTGCTCGAACCACAGGCCGAAGGCGTCGTCGGCATTGATCACCGCCGTGCCGTCGGCCGGCAGCGCGGCGTAGATCGCGCCCTTGGTGCGTGCCACGCCGAGCAGGCTGCCCATGCGCTCCAGGTGCGCCGGGGCGATGTTGTTGACCAGGGCGAAATCCGGCCGCGCGATGTCGGTCAGGTAGGCGATGTCGCCGGGCTTGCCGGCGCCCATCTCGTAGACGGCGAAATCGGCCTCGTCGGGCGCGGCGATCACCGCCAGCGGCAGGCCGATCTCGTTGTTGCGGTTGCCCGGGTTGGCATACACCACCGCGCCGCTGAGCCGCGCGGCGTGCTGCAGGATCGCCAGCAGCAGCGTCTTGACGCTGGTCTTGCCGTTGGAGCCGGTGATCGCGAAGACCTTGGTCGCCCGGTCGCGCTGCAGGCCGGCGGCGATGCGCGCCAGCGCCCGCTCGCTGTCGGCCACCAGCAGCTGCGGCAGCTCGATCCCGTCGAGCAGGCGCTCCACCAGCAACGCGCTGGCGCCGCGCGCGGCGGCGTCGGCGGCGAAGTCGTGGCCGTCGAAGCGCTCGCCGCGCAGCGCCACGTACAGGCTGCCGGACGCCAGCGTGCGGGTGTCGTTGGACACCGCGTCGATCACGGTATCCTCGCCGTGCAGCTCGCCGCCGGCCCAGTGCGCGATCAGCGACAGCGGCGTACTCCTCATGGCTGCCCTCCGGCGCGGCGCGCGTCCTGCCCGGCCAGGTGCGCGGCACGGCGCGCCAGCACTCCACCGGCGACCACGGTGTCGTCGAACGGATGCTTGATCCCGCCCACGTCCTGGTACGGCTCGTGGCCCTTGCCGGCGATCAGCACGATGTCCTGCGGGCCGGCCAGGCCGATCGCCTGCTCGATCGCCGCGGCGCGGTCGCGCTGCACGATGGCCTGCCGCGGCCGCGCGAAGCCGGCGACGATGTCGGCGACGATGGCATCGCCGTCCTCGTGGCGCGGGTTGTCGTCGGTGACGATCACGCTGTCGGCCTCGGCCTCGGCGATCGCCGCCATCTGCGGGCGCTTGCCGGTGTCGCGCTCGCCGCCGCAGCCGAACACGCACACCAGCCTGCCGGCGGCATGCTCGTGCAGGCTGTGCAGCGCCTGCTGCAGCGCGTCGGGGGTGTGGGCATAGTCGATCACCACCAGCGGCAGCGTGCCATCGCCGCCGAGGCGGTTCATGCGCCCGCGGATCGGCTGCAGCTGCGACAGCACCTGCGCGATGCGCGCCGGCGCCACGTCCAGCGCGTGCAGCGCACCGGCCACCGCCAGCAGGTTGTCGACGTTGAAGCGGCCCAGCAGCGGCGACTGCACCGGGAAATGCTGGCCGTCCAGCTCCAGCTGGAAGCAGATGCCGCGGTTGTCCAGCTGCAATCGCGATGCCGATACCGCGGCCCCGGCCTGCCCGCGCGAGCTGACGCCGACGGCGGCGACGTCCGCGCCCAGCCCGGCGAACAGCTGCCGGCCGAACGCGTCGTCCAGGTTGACCACCGCCGCCTTCAGCCCCGGCCAGGCGAACAGCCGGGCCTTGGCCGCGCCGTAGTGCGCCATGTCGCCGTGGTAGTCGAGATGGTCGCGGGTGAGGTTGGTGAACACGCCGACGTCGAAATGCACGCCGGCCACGCGGCCCTGGTCGAGCGCGTGCGAACTGACCTCCATCGCCACCGCCCGCGCGCCGGCGTCGCGCAGCTGCGCCAGCAGCTCGTGCACCTGCAGCACCAGTGGCGTGGTGAAGCCGGTCGGCACCGCCTTCCCGTACAGCCCCACGCCCAGCGTGCCGATGCTGCCGCTGTCGATGCCCAGCAGCGTCCACGCCTGTGCCAGCAGCTGCACGGTGGAGGTCTTGCCGTTGGTGCCGGTGACGCCGACCACGGTCATCGCCTGCGAGGGATGGCCATGGAACCGGTCGGCCATCGCGCCCAGGCGCGAACGCAGCCCGGGCACGGCGATGGCGTCGGCCGGCGCCGGGAACTCGGCCGGTGCCGGCGGCTCGAACAGGATCGCCGCCGCGCCGCGCTCGCGCGCCTGCCCGACGAAGCCCAGCCCGTGCGCGCCGAAACCGGCGATGGCGACGAAGGCATCGCCCGGGCGCACCATGCGGCTGTCCATCACCAGTCCGGACACGCTCACGCCCTGCGCGGCGGCCACGTCGGGCAGCAACCGGCCGAGGTCCATGGCGCGGCTCACTGGCGCACCTCCTGCAGGGGAACCGGCTGCGCCGCCGGCTCCGCGGCGGCGTGCAGCGCCGGCAGCGCGGCATCGACCTCGGTGGCGGCATCGACCGCCTCGGGATTGGCCGCGGCCGGCGGCGGCGCCGGCGTGCCCTGCCCGGTCTTGCCGGCGGCCTGGGCTGCCAGCCACGACTGGATGTCGTCCGGCGGCACGTCCATCAGCCGCAACGCGCCTTCCATGACGCTGTGGTACACCGGCGCCGACACCAGGCCGCCGTAGTACTTGCCCGCCTGCGGGTCGTTGATGACGATCACCGTGGCGAAGCGCGGGTTGCTGGCCGGCACCAGGCCGGCGAACAGCGAGGAGTAGTGGCCGGCGGCATAGCCGCCGCGGGAGGCCATGCGCGCGGTGCCGGTCTTGCCGGCGACGTGGTAGCCGAGGATGCCGGCCTGCTTGGCGCCGCCCTGGGTGACCACCGTCTCCATCATCCGCACCACCTCGGCGGCAATGGCCGGGTCCAGCACCTGCGGTGCCGGCTCGTGCTGGCCCTTGATGAAGCTCGGTGTCACCAGCTTGCCGCCGTTGCCCAGCATCGAATAGGCACGCGCGATCTGCAGCGGCGTGACCGCCAGGCCGTAGCCGTAGGACATGGTGGTCTTGGACGAGCCGCTCCAACGTGCCGGCGACGGCAGCACGCCGGCCGACTCGCCGGGGAAGCCGCTGCGTGGCGCCGAGCCATAGCCGAAGCTGTGCACGGTGTCGTAGAAGGTCTGGTCCGGCAGCTTGGCGGCGATCTTGGCCGCACCGATGTTGGAGCTGCGGGTGATCACCCCGGTGACGTTGAGCACGCCGTTGTTGCGCGGCACGTCGCGGATGGTGAAGCGGCCCACGGACATGTAGCCGGGATTGGTGTCGATGACGGTGTTGGGATTGACCACGCCGGCCTTGAGCGCGCTGGCCACGGTCAGCGGTTTCATCGTCGAGCCCGGCTCCACCAGGTCGGTCACGGCGCGGTTGCGGCGCGCATCGGCGGCGCCGCTGACCGCGTTGGAGTTGTAGGTGGGCAGGTTGACCATGGCCAGGATCTCGCCAGTGGCCACGTCCATCACCACGATCGAGCCGCCGGCGGCCTTGTTCTCCACCAGCGCGTTGCGCAGTTCCTTGTAGGCCAGGAACTGGATGCGGCGGTCGATGCTCAGGGTCAGGTCCTTGCCGGGCTCGGCCGCGCGCACCAGGTCCACGCTCTCGACGATGGCGCCCTTGCGGTCGCGGATGACCTTCTTCACCCCGGGCTTGCCGCGCAGCCAGTCGTCGAAGGCCAGCTCCAGCCCTTCCTGGCCTCGGTCGTCGATGTTGGTGAAGCCCAGCACGTGGGCCATCGCCTCGCCCTGCGGGTAGAAGCGGCGGAACTCGCGCTGCGAGAACACGCCCGGGATGCCCAGCGCGACGATCTGGTGCGCCTTGTCCGGGTTGATCCGCCGGCGCAGGTACATGAATTCCTTGTCGGCCTTCTGCGACAGCCGCGTCGTCAGCTCGGCGGCCGGCAGGTCCAGCGCGGCGGCCAGCTGCGGGATGCGGTCGGGCACGCGCAGCAGTTCCTGCGGGTTGACCCAGATCGACTCCACCGGCGTGGACACCGCCAGCGGCTCGCCGTTGCGGTCGGTGATCATGCCGCGCGAGGTGGCGATCGGCAGGTCGCGCAGGTAGCGGGCCTCGCCCTGGCGCTGGTAGAAGTCGCTGTTGACCAGCTGCACGTAGGCCGCGCGGCCGATCAGCGTCACCGAGCACAGGCCCAGCGCCACGCCCACCATCAGCAGACGGCCGCGCAGGTTGAACTGGTTGCGGGTGCGGTTGCGTCCGGCTTTCATGGCGCACCTCCCTGTGCGCCACCCTGCGGGCGGCTTCGCCGTGCAAAACGGCTGTCCTGCCGTTTTGTCATGGCAAGGGCACCTCCCTGTGCGCCACCCTGCGGGCGGCGTCGCCGTGCAAAACGGCTGTCCTGCCGTTTTGTCATGGCAAGGGCACCTCCTTGTGCGCCACCCTGCGGGCGGCGTCGCCGTGCCAAACAGCTGTCCTGCCGTTTTGTCATGGGCGCACCACCACGATGTCGGCGGCTTCGGGGAACTTCATGCCCAGGCGCTCGCGCGCGATCTGGTCGACGCGGTTGGCCTCGGCCCAGGTGGCCTGCTCCAGCTGCAGCCGGCCGAACTCGATGTTCAGTTCGTCGCGCTCGTGCTCCAGCCGCGACAGCTGCACGAACAGCTCGCGGTGGCGGTGGCGCATGTACACCACGCCGATCGCCGAGGCGACGGTGCAGGCCAGCAGCACGACCAGCAGCAGGCGGCTCATGCGGCCTCCAGCTTTTCGGCTACCCGCAGCACCGCGCTGCGGGCGCGCGGGTTGCCGGCCAGCTCGGCGGCGTCGGCGCGGATGGCGCCGCCCAGCGCCTTGAGCACGGGCACGAAGGTATCGGCCTGCGGCAGCCGGCGGTTGGCCGGCGGCGCCTTGGCGTGGCGGGCGACGAACTGCTTGACGATGCGGTCTTCCAGCGAATGGAAGCTGATCACCGCCAGCCGCCCGCCGGGCTTCAGCGCGGCCAGCGCGGCGTCGAGCCCGGCCTCCAGGTCGGCCAGCTCGCGGTTGATGTGGATGCGGATGGCCTGGAAGCTGCGCGTGGCCGGGTGGATCTTGTCTTTCCCACGCGGCATCACCGAGGCGATCAGCTCGGCCAGTTCGGCGGTGCGGGAGAAGGGCTGCTTCTCACGGCGGGCCACGATGGCACGGGCGATGCGGCGGCTCTGGCGTTCTTCGCCATAGGTCCACAGCACGTCGGCAATTTCGCGCTCTTCCACGCGGTTGATCCACTGCGCGGCGCTTTCACCGCTGTCCGGGTCCATGCGCATGTCCAGCGGGCCGTCCTTGCCGAAGCTGAAGCCACGTTCGGCCACGTCCAGCTGCGGCGACGACACGCCCAGGTCGAACAGCACGCCGTCCAGGCCTTCGGCCGTCGCATCCCACTGCAGCAGCTGGGCGAAGCTGCCACGGAAGATGGACACGCGCGGGTCCGGCGCGAAATCGCGCTCGGCAACGGCGATGGCTTCCGGATCCTTGTCCATGACCAGCAGGCGCCCCTCGGGACCGAGCTGGGTGAGCACGCCACGTGCATGACCGCCACGACCGAACGTGCCATCCAGATAACGTCCGTTTTCGATCACCCTCAGGCCTTCAAGGACCTGGGTGTACAGGACCGGCAGGTGCACCGCCGGCGACTGCGACACCGGAAGGTGACCGGCCTGCGCTTCTGGGCGCATCCGGGCACCCCGGCTCACAACTTCAGGTCGAGCAACCCATCACCCAGATCCTCGTCAGACAACGTCTGCTGGATCAGTGCGCGATGCGCTTGCTCGCTCCACAATTCGAACTTGTCCCCCATGCCCATCAGCACTGCTTTCTTCTCGATGCCCACCGCGCTGCGGTGACTGGACGGCAAGCTGATACGGCCATTGCCATCCAGTTCCAGATGGGCGGCAGAGCCGACGAGCTTCTGC
>JAFADB010000098.1 GCA_023425225.1 Pseudomonadota bacterium | reverse complement strand
CCAGCAGCGCGTGCACGGCCTGGCCGGCGACCAGCCGCCGGCGCTGGCGGCGATCGATCGCCGTCAGCGCCGCGGCCGCTTCGTCCACGCGCGCGATCCATGCCGGCTGGGCGTCGAGCGATTGCAGATCGGCCGCCCCTTCCAGGCCCTCGTAGGCCAGCGTGCGCAACTCGGTACGGCGTACGGCGCGTTCGCGCTCGCGTGCCTGCCCGCTGGTCGCCACCAGCGCAGGCACGGCGAAACCGATGGCCAGCGCCAACCCCGCGAGCAGTACGGCGGCAGGCCAGTGGATCAACGCCGCCGCACCGATGCCGATCAGGCCGATGCCGGCCAGCGCGGCCAGCGGCGCGAGCGCGCGCACGGTCAGGCCATCGACCTCGCCGATGTCGCCCATCAGCCGCGCCAGCAGCTCGCCGGTGCGGGTGGCGCCCAGCTTGGCCGGCGCCAGCGGCAATGCGCGGCGGAAGAACCACACCCGCAGGTCGCGGGCGATGCGCAAGGTGGCGTCGTGGCCGACCAGCTTCTCGCCGTAGCGCGAAAGGATGCGGGCGAACGTCAGCGCGCGGATGCCGCCGGACGGCGAGAAGAAGTTGAAGCCGGCCGCCATGCCGGCGGCACCGGCCAGCGCCGCGGCGGTGAGGAAGCCGCCGGACAGGCCGAGCAGCCCCACCCCGGCCAGCATCGTCGCCAGCAGCAACGCCGCCGAGGCCAGCAGGCGCCAGCGGTGGCGGGCAAACACGCCGGCCAGTCCGTCGCCCCGGCTCATGCCTGCACCTCGGGCATCGCCACCGTCGCGGCGCTCGCCGCCAGCCGCAGCTCGGCATCCGCCCAGCGCATCACCACCGGACTGTGGGTGGCGACGATCACGCTGCGCCCGCGCGCGAACACCGCCAGCGCGGCCAGCAGGTCGGCCTCGGTGTCGGGGTCGAGGAAGGCGGTGGGTTCGTCGAGCAGCAGCAGCTCGGGATCGCGCAGCAGCAGCCGCGCCAGGCCGATGCGCCGTGCCTCGCCGCCGGACAGGCCGAAGCCGCGCTCGCCGATGGGCGTGTCCAGCCCGTGCGGCAGGCGCCGGGCGAAGCGCATCACCTGCGCGGCCTCGGCCACGGCCTGCAGGCGCGCGTCGCTCACCTGCGGGTCGGCAAGGCGCAGGTTGTCGGCGATGGTTCCCTGGAACAGGTATGGGCGCTGGCCGGCATAGCCGATGCGCAGGTCCGGCCGATGTACCAGGCTGCCCTGGCGCGGCGGCAGCCAGCCGGCGATGGCCTCCAGCAGCGTGCTCTTGCCGCTGCCGCTGGGGCCGACCAGCGCCAGCCGTTCGCCGGCCTGCAGGCTGAAGGACAGGTCCTGCACCACGTCATGGCCGGCGCCCTGCGGGCGCAGCCACAGGTGGCGGGCTTCCAGCAGCGGCGCGTGCAGCTGGGCCGGCTCCGGTCCGATCACTGCGGCCGGCGGCGGCGGCGGCGCCACCGCCTCGGCCTCGGGCAGCGCTCCCAGCAGCCGTTCGATCTCCGCCGCGGCCGCCAGCGCGTTGGCGCGATCATGGTAGTGCGCGGCCAGCCGCCGCAACGGCGCATAGAACTCCGGCGCCAGCAGCAGGCAGAACACGCCGATGCCCAGCGTCGGCATCACCGGCACCAGCGAGATCATGCCCAGGTAGCTCAGGCCCAGGTACAGCGCCACCATCGCCACGCTCACCGAGGCGAAGAATTCCAGCACGGTCGAAGACAGGAAGGCGATGCGCAGCACCCGCAGCGAACCCTCGCGCACGCCTTCGGCGGCGCGCTCCACCCCCTCCAGCTCGGCCTCGCCGCGCCCGTACAGGCGCAGCAGGCCCAATCCCTTCAGGCGATCGGCGAAATGCCCGCCCATGCGCGCCATCTCGCGCAGCTGCCGGCGCCCGGCCGCCTCGGCGCCCCAGCCCACCAGCATCATGAACAGCGGAACCAGCGGCGCGGTGAGGACGAAGATCACCGCCACCACCCAGTTCACGCACGCCACCGCGATGACGATCAGCAGCGGCACCACCATGATCTCGGTGCGCGCCGGCTGGTAGCCGGAGTAGTAGCCTTCCAGCGCATCGCCGTGGGCCAGCAGCAGCTCGCCCAGCTCGCCGGTGCGCTGGCGGCGCAGCCACAGCGGTCCCTCGCCCAGCAGCTGCCGGTAGACGCGACGACGCAGCTCCAGACGCGCGGCATCGGCGACGTCGCCGGCGGCGGACTGCCAGAAGGCACCGAGCAGGCCGCGCAGCACCAGCACCGCGGCCAGCGCGACGAACGCGGCCACGCACTGGTCCAGCGGGCGCCGCTCCACCAGCAAGGCCTGCACCAGCCAGGCGATCGCCGCCGCCTGCCCGATCAGCAGCGCGCCGGACAGCACGATGGCCATCCCCGCCAGGCGTCGTCGCCCGGCCGCGCGCCACCCCAGACCTGCAAGCCATTGCGCGCGTTGGCGTCGAATTTCCGGCGTTTCGTCGGGCAGGCTCAAATGCGGGTTCCGGTGACAATCGACGACGGCATCATCTTTTCATTCTAGATGGGCCTGGCGCGACCCAGTGTCGCAGTATCGGCTTCGACCCCCTGTGCACCATTGATCTGGATCAAGGCCGGGCGCAGCATCAACCCCGATGATGCGCTCCACCCACCGTAGGCCTTAACCCAAGGTAACAGCCATGATCGACTCGACAGTCGTTGAACTGTCGCGGCTGCAGTTCGCACTGACCGCGATGTACCACTTCCTCTTCGTCCCCTTGACCCTCGGGTTGTCGTTCCTGCTCGCCATCATGGAGAGCGTGTACGTGATGACCGGCAAGGATGTCTGGCGCCGCATGACCGTGTTCTGGGGCGTGCTGTTCGGCATCAACTTCGCCATGGGTGTCGGCACCGGCATCGTCATGGAGTTCCAGTTCGGCATGAACTGGTCGTACTACAGCCACTACGTGGGCGACATCTTCGGCGCGCCACTGGCCATCGAGGGCCTGATGGCGTTCTTCCTGGAAGCGACCTTCATCGGTCTGTTCTTCTTCGGCTGGGGGCGCCTGTCCAAGGTGCAGCACCTCACCGTGACCTGGCTGGTGGCCCTGGGCACCAACCTGTCGGCGCTGTGGATCCTGATCGCCAACGGCTGGATGCAGTACCCGGTGGGCTCGGTGTTCAACCCGGAAACCATGCGCATGGAGGTGGTCGACTTCGCCGCGGTGCTGTTCAACCCGGTGGCGCAGGCCAAGTTCGTGCATACCGTCAGCGCCGGCTACGTCACCGGTGCGGTGTTCGTGATGGCCATCAGCGCGCTGTACATGCTGCGCGGCAAGCACCGCGACATCGCCCGCCGCTCGTTCGCGGTGGCCTCCGCGTTCGGCCTGGCGGCCTCGCTGTCGGTGGTGGTGCTGGGCGACGAGAGCGGCTATGTCGCCGGCGAGAACCAGAAGATGAAGCTGGCCGCGATCGAGGCCATGTGGGAGACCGAGCAGGCCCCGGCCGACTTCACCGCCTTCGGCATCCCCAACCAGGAAGCCGGCCGCAACGACTACGCGATCAAGATCCCCTACCTGATGGGCCTGATCGCCACCCGTTCGCTCAACCAGCCGATCCCGGGCATCCTGGAACTGGTGGACCGCGCCGAGCACCGCATCCGCGGCGGCCAGCTGGCCTACGGCGCGCTGCAGCGCCTGCGCGCCGACAAGGCGGACGCCGAGGCGCGCGAGGTGTTCGACCGCCACTGGCAGGACCTGGGCCATGGCCTGCTGCTCAAGCGCTATCGCGAGGACATCCTCAACGCCACCCCGCAGGAGATCTCCAAGGCCGCGCTCGACACCGTGCCGCGCGTGCTGCCGCTGTTCTGGACCTTCCGCGTGATGGCCGGCCTGGGCTTCTACCTGATCGCCTTCTTCGCGGTGGCGTTCTACTTCTCCTGCAAGCACAACTTCGAGTCCAAGCGCTGGTTCCTGAAGCTGGCGGTATGGACGCTGCCGGTGCCGTGGATCGCCATCGAGTGCGGCTGGTTCGTGGCCGAGTACGGCCGCCAGCCGTGGGCGGTGGACGGCGTACTGCCGACCTTCTACGCGGCATCCGGCCTGGCCCTGCACCAGATCGTGCTGACGCTGGCCGGCTTCGTGGCCATCTACACCACCTTGCTGGTGATCGAACTGATCCTGATGGTCAAGGCCATCCGCAAGGGCCCGGACGAACTGGCGCCGCCGCTGCAGCCGCAGCCCTCGCCGCGATCGTCCGCCCCCGTCACCGACGCATTGGCCGGCGGCCAACCGTAACCGGCCGCCAGGAGAACTACCATGGATTTCATTCTGCTCGACTACACCACGCTGCGCGTGATCTGGTGGCTGCTGCTCGGCGTGCTGCTGATCGGCTTCGCCGTCATGGACGGCTTCGACCTCGGCGTCGGCACCCTGCTGCCGTTCGTGGCCAAGACCGACGAGGAACGCCGGCTGGTGGTCAACACCATCGGCCCGGTCTGGGAAGGCAACCAGGTGTGGCTGATCCTGGGCGGCGGCGCGATCTTCGCCGCCTTCCCGCCGCTGTACGCGGTCAGCTTCTCCGGGTTCTACCTGGCGATGTTCGTGATCCTGTTCGCGCTGATCCTGCGCCCGGTCGGCTTCAAGTACCGCGGCAAGATGACCAGCCCGCGCTGGCGCAACAACTGGGACTGGGCGCTGTTCGTCGGCGGCTTCATCCCGGCGCTGATCATGGGCGTGGCGGTGGGCAACGTGGTGCTGGGCGTGCCGTTCCACTTCGACGACAGCATGCGCGTGTTCTACACCGGCAGCTTCTTCGGCCTGCTGACCCCGTTCGCGCTGCTGGCCGGCCTGCTCAGCGTGGCCATGCTGGTGGCGCACGGCGCGGCGATGCTGGTGATCAAGCTCGATGGCCCGGTCGCCGACCGCGCCGTCCGCTATGGCAGCATCTCCGCCCTGGTCGCCTTCGTGCTGTTCGCGCTGGGCGGCGTGTGGGTGGCCTTCGGCCTGCCGGGCTACGAGGTGACCTCGATGGGCGCCACGGATGCGGACACCAACCCGCTGATCAAGACCGTGCAGATCGGCGCCGCCGGCGGCTGGCTGCACAACTACCAGGCCATGCCGCTGACCCTGCTGGCGCCGATCGTGGGCCTGCTCGGCCTGCTGCTCAGCGCCATCCTGCTGCGCAAGCGTCGGGGCGGACTGGCCTTCATCGCCTCCGGCTTCGCCATCGCCGGCATCATCTTCACCGTCGGCCTGTCGCTGTTCCCGTTCCTGCTGCCCTCCTCCAGCCAGCCGGGCTCCAGCCTCATGCTGTGGGATGCCTCCAGCAGCCACCTGACGCTGTGGATCATGCTGCTGTGCACGATCATCTTCCTGCCGATCATCCTGGCCTACACCACGTGGGTGTTCCGCGTGCTCAAGGGCAAGGTGACCGCCAACGAGATGGGCGAAAACCCCAACGCCTACTGACCCCAATCCGAATCCCGCACATGGACGTGCGGGCTCCCGCGGAAGGATCCGCGCACCGATCACCAAGGAGTTCGACCATGTGGTATTTCGCCTGGATTCTGGGCACCGGCCTGGCCTCGCTCGCCGCGATCCTCAACGGCATGTGGTTCGAGGCGCGCGAACAGGACGCCCATCACCCGGAATGAAATTTTTGTCTCCGGAAGCTTGCCGACACATGATCGACCCCGTATCATGTGCGGCTCCTTCGGGGTGTAGCTCAGTCTGGTAGAGCGCTACGTTCGGGACGTAGAGGTCGCAGGTTCGAATCCTGTCTCCCCGACCAACAGATTCAAGGATTTGCGAAGAAGCCGGCCTTGCGCCGGCTTCTTCGCATTCGCGTGTATGGGAAACCCATGCCCGGGCTTCCGATCTGCCCTGCCCTGCACATCCTGGGTTGATCCTCGCCGTGCTCGAACTGGGACAGCCGGTGGCCCGGCAACGGGTCGGCCCTTATGCACGCCGGACGCAAATCGAACCGGCTCTGCGGGATCTGCAGTCACACCGCCATGGCCAAGGCCGAAGCACCGCCGTGGAGCGGAGCTTGCTCCGCTGAAACCATCCTGCCAGCGCCAACCTGGCGCGCTACTCGCTACGCCGCCGCGACCGCCCGTTCCACCGCCGGCGTGCGCCAGCCGCTGCGCACGCCCCACAGGTAGAACACCAGGCCCACCGCTGCGACCACGACCAGGTCGGCGCCGTAAGGCAGGTAGCCGTGGCCGCCGAAGGTGGTGCTGCCGGCCCACGACAGCAGCGCGATCACCGGCAGGTAGGCGATCATCCACGCCGCGCCCTTGAGGTTGCGGCGGAAATCCTTGAAGCCCTGCCGCAGCTGGTAATAGAAGTACACCGGCAGCGCCACCACCATCAGCAGGATGATCTCGCCGGTCAGCGGCCAGCGCGCCCAGTACAGCAGCTCGGTGGCCATCATGAAGGCGACGCCGGCCAGCAGCGGCATGGCGACGATGCGCAGCGGGCGATGGATCTCCGGCGCGGTGCGGCGCAGCGTCATCGCGCTGACCGGGCCGGTGAGGTAGGAGATGATCGTCGCCACCGAGATCACCGCCGCCAGCGTGCCCCAGCCGCGGAAGAAGAACAGGAACAGGTAGGACACCACCAGGTTGAAGAACATCGCCGGGCGCGGCACGCCCCAGTGCGCGTGGACCTTGCCCAGCACCGCCGGCATCGTGCCGTTCTTCTCCATGCCGTAGATCATCCGCGCGGTGGTCGCGGTGTAAGTGATGCCGGTGCCGGACGGGCTGACGAAGGCATCGACGTACAGCAGCATCGCCAGCCAGTGCAGGTTGACGATGATCGCCAGCTCGGCGAACGGCGAGCGGAAGTCGATGCCGTGCCAGCCGGCCTTGGCCAGCAGTTCCGGCGGCACCGCGCCGATGTAGGCCACCTGCAGGATCAGGTAGACCACCGTGGCCAGCGCGATCGAGCCGAGCACCGCGAACGGGATGCTGCGCCCGGGGTTCCTGGCCTCGCCGGCCAGGTTCACCGGGCTCTGGAAGCCGTTGAAGCTGAAGACGATGCCGGCGGTGGCCACCGCGGTGAGCACCGCGGCGAAGTCGATCACGTGCGCATCGCCATGGATGCCGACGTGGAAGTTCCCGCCGTGGAAGCCGCTGGCGATCAGCGCCAGGCCGGTAGCCGCCGGCACCACCAGCTTGAACACGGTGATGGCGGTATTGGAGTGCGCGAACAGCTTCACGCTCCAGAAGTTGAGCAGGAAGTAGACCAGCACCAGCACCGCGGCGATCAGCAGCCCCGGCACCGACAGCTCGCCGGCCCCGCCCGGCGCCTGCACGAACAGGTCATGCGCCCACTGCCACGGCCAGGACGCCATGTACTGCACCGAGGCCTCGGCCTCGACCGGGATCACCGAGACGATGGCGATCCAGTTGGCCCAGCCAGCGATGAAGCCAACCAGCGAGCCGTGCGAATAGTGGCTGTAGCGCACCATGCCGCCGGACTCGGGGAACATCGCCCCCAGCTCGGCGTAGGACAGCGCGATGGTGGTGATGATCGCCGCGCCCAGCAGCCAGGCCCAGACCGCGCCGGGACCGGCCAGCCCGGCCGCGCGCCAGGCGCCGAACAGCCAGCCGGAGCCGATGATCGAGCCCAGGCCGGTGAGCATCAGGGCAAAGGGGCCGACTTCGCGGCGCAGACGGCTGTGGGACATGGACCTACCTGGCGGTGGAACGCCGCAAACGACGGCACAAGCCATCAATGATCGCAGATGCGGACCGGCGGCATCATTGCGCATTCGGGCGGTTGCTGGGCCGACTGACTCCCCGGTTCTGCCGGCAATCGCGAGGACTGGCCGGGCGGCCGGCGATCCACCGTCGCCGCAACGGGAGGCGCCGGACGGCCTACCTAGAACCGCTCTGCGACGCCCGGCAGCCGGCGCGACCCTGCACAAGCCGGCCGAGCGCATCGAGCAGCCAGGTGAAGTCGAACACCCAGGGCACCAGCCTGCCGAAGGCGACCGCCAGCAGGCTGACCGCCATGGCGATGGCCACCAGCACCACGGCCGCCGGCAGGTCCGCCAGCCGCTGCAGACGCTCCAGCCAGCCGCCGGCCTGCAGCAGCATCAACAGATAGATGTGGGTGATGAAGATCGCCATGGTGTGCCGGCCCAGCTTCACCAACGGGGCGGCGGCCGGCACCAGCGCGAACAGGGAGAACGCGCCGATCACGCCGACGGCCAGCTGCAACGCCCGCAGCGACATCCCGGCCGGCGCGGACGCGGCGAACACCGCATACGGCTCGGCGCCATAGAGCCAGGCCAGCGGCACCTTCCGGCAGACGATGGCGATCACCGCGACTGCGGCCAATCCGGCGCTCCCGAGCAGCAGCGACCGTCGCGGCAACCGGATCCCGCCCTGCCGGGCGTACAGGTGGCCGAGGACGAAGAACGGGAAGAACACCAGCGTTCGCGACGACGACCAGGGGTAGCCGAAATCCGGCACCAGACCCGCGGCCAGGCTGGCCGCCACGGCCAACAGCAGCGGTACGCCGGTGCCCATCGCCACCGGCAGCGCGAGGCGCCAGAAGCACAGGCTCATCAGGTACCACAGCGCCCAATAGGGCGTGCCCGGCGCATAGCCGAACGCGTGGCCGGACAGCCATGCATCCAGTCCCTGGGCCACGCCCTGGTGGAACAGGTAGGGCAGCACCACCAGCGCCGCCAGCCGCGCGCCGCGGCGGCCGTCGACCACCTCGGAACTAACCAGGCCCGAGAGGAAGATGAAGGCCGGCATGTGGAACAGGTAGATCCATCGATACACGAGCTGGCCAGCATCCACCTGGCCACGCTCGACAAGGTGACCAATCACCACCATCACGACCAGCACGAACTTGGCCGCGTCTATCCTGCCGTCTCGCAAACCCATCGTTTTTACCTTAGGGCGCTCGCCGGCGAGGTCAAGGCAGGGAGACGGGATGCCGCGGCAGTCGCAGACGGGCGACGGCGGCGATCGCATGCGCGTCCTGCGCAGCGGATATCGCCTCCGGCAGGCGGCAGATGCCCTGTTGGCGGGCGCTGGCGGGTTTGCGCGCGGGAAACCCGCGCGCTGTGCAGCGCCTGCAAGTCCCGCATGCGCAGGCGATCGGCGAGGCAAACCGCGGATGAACGGAGCGGCGAACGGCGACCCGCGTCACGCCGCCACCGGACGATGGCGGCGCAAGGCGCGTCGACGGTACCTCACATCACCGGCAACTCGATGTAGCTGGCCGCCTGCGGCGCGTGCCACACGCGCTGGGTCGCCTTGCGATAGTCCTCGGGCTTGGCGAAGAAGATGTTGGGCACGAAGGTCTGCGGGTTGCGGTCGTACAACGGGAACAGCGTGGACTGCACCTGCACCATCACCCGGTGTCCGGGCAGGAACACGTGGTTCACCGCCGGCATGCCGAAGCGGTACGGCAGCGGCTTGTCCGCCTCGATCGCCTTGGGGTGCTCGAAGCTCTCGCGATAGCGGCCGCGGAACATCGTCAGCGACAGCGGCAGCTGGTAGCCGCCCATCTCCGGCCGCGCCGGGTACTCGTCCGGGTAGACGTCGATCAGCTTGACCACCCAATCGCTGTCGCTGCCGCTGGTGGAGGCGAACAGGTTGGCCTGGGGCACGCCGGCCACGCGCAGCGGTTCGGTCAGCGGCTCGCTGACGAAGGTAAGCACGTCGGTGCGGCCGTCGACGAAGCGCTGGTCCTCGACCAGCCAGGCCTGCCAGCCGGCGCGGTCGGCCGGGTCGATCGGGCGCGGCCGGTACGGCACCGGCTTGGCCGGATCGGAGACGTACTCCTCGTACGCGGTGCCCTGCCCGTTCGGCGCGTTAAACGACAGTCCAGCGCCCGGGGCCAGGTACAGCGGCCTGGCCTTGGCGTTGCAGCCCTTCTCGCAGCTCTGCGGCCACGCCGTGTAGCGGTCCCAGCGATCCAGCGCGGTGTTGTAGATCAGCACCGGCGGGGTGTCGGCCTTGGGCGCGCCGTCCTTGAGGTACTGGTCGAAGAACGGCTTGAGCACGTCGCGGCGGAACTTGTAGGCGGTGTCGCCATCCCACTTAAGCGCACCGAGGCTGCTGCCGTCGTAGTTGACCTGGCTGTGCCGCCACGGGCCCATCACCAGGAAGTTGCGGTCGTTGCCGCGGTCCTTGGGCTCCATCGCCGCGTAGGTGTGGATGGCGCCCCACATGTCCTCCTGGTCCCACAGGCCCTGGATCCACATGGTCGGGACCTTGAGCGGCCGGTCGGCCATGATCCGGTCCAGCGCCTGGCCCTGCCAGAACGCGTCGTAGGCCGGGTGCTCGGAGATCTTGCGCCAGAACGGCAGCTGCTCCAGCCCGGCCTTGCGGGCGAAGTCGCCGGCCGAGCCGATGCGCAGGTAGTTGGCGTAGTCGTCCGGTCCGCCGTGGGCGATGCTGCCGCCGCGTCCGCGCCGGGAGGTCTGGCCAACGAAGTAATCGAGCATGGTCTGGCGGAAGGCGCCATAGCTGAACCAGTCGTCGCCCATCCAGCCGTCGACCATCGGGCTCTGCGGTGCGGCCGCCTTCAGCGCCGGATGCGGATCGATCAGCGCCATCACCACGGTGAAGCCTGGATAGGACGAGCCGATCATGCCGACCTTGCCGTTGGACTCGGGCACGTGCTTGACCAGCCAGTCGATGGTGTCCCAGGCATCGGTGGAATGGTCCACCTCGGTGTCGTTGAGCGCGCCGCGCAGCGGCCGGTTCATCACGTATTCGCCTTCCGAACCGTGCTTGCCGCGCACGTCCTGGTAAACGCGGATGTAGCCGTCCTCGGTGAACACCTCGTCGCCCACCGGCAGGATGGCGCTGCGCTTGCCGGAGTAGTTGCGCGAGGCGTTGCCCTTGGCGTCGTAGGGGGTACGGGTGAGCAGGATCGGGGCATTGCGCGCGCCCTTGGGCACGACGATCACCGTGTACAGCTTGACCCCGTCGCGCATCGGGACCATCACCTCGCGCTTGTCGTAGTCGAAGTCCTGCTCGGGCGCGACGAAGTCCTTGCCGGTGATGTCCGGCGTGGTCGGCGCGGTCTGTGCACCGGCATCGGCCAGCGCAAGCGACAGCAGAAAGGCAAGGCAGAGGTTGGGGACGCGCATCGGCCAGCTCCAGGAAAAGGAACGTCAGACTTTACCGCGCCGTTGGCCCGCGGGAGCGGCGCGGGCCGCGAAACAGCCTGCCCGGCAACCTCCCCGTCGCGGCTCACGCCGCCGCGGCGACGCGCGGAGCCCGGGTTTACCGGACGTCGGGGCGTGTCCCCGGCTACGGAATGTTGCGGGTCTGCCCTTCCCCGTGCACCACGAAGCGCTCCACGGTCAGCGCCTCCAGGCCCATCGGGCCATAGGCATGCAGGCGCGTGGTGGAGATGCCGATCTCCGCGCCCAATCCCAGTTCGCCGCCGTCGGAGAAGCGCGAGGAGGCATTGACCATCACCACCGCCGAGCGCATCGCCTGCACGAACGCCTCGGCATGGCCGGCGTCGCGCGTGGCGATGACCTCGGTGTGGTCCGAGCCGTAGTGACGGATGTGGGCGATCGCCCCGTCCAGCGAGTCGACCACGCGCACGGCGATCACCAGGTCGAGGAACTCGGCGGCATAGTCCTCGTCGCGCGCGGGGACGACGTCGGGCACCAGGGCGCGCGTGCGTTCGTCGCCGCGCACCTCCACGCCGCGCCGGCGCAGTTCGGCGATGGCGCCGGGCAGGAAGTCCGCGGCGATGTCGCGATGCACCAGCAGCGTTTCCAGCGAGTTGCACGCCGCCGGCCGCGAGACCTTGCCGTCCACCAGCAACCGGGTCGCCAGCGCCACGTCGGCGCCGGCATCGACGAACAGGTGGCATACGCCCTTGTAGTGCTTGATCACCGGCACCCGCGCGTGCTCGGCGACGAAACGGATCAGGCCCTCGCCGCCGCGCGGGATCGCCAGGTCGACGATGTCGTTGAGCTGCAGCAGTTCCAGCATGGTCTCGCGGCGCAGGTCGGTGACCAGGGTCAGCGCCGCCTCGGGCACGCCGGCCTGCGACAGGGCGCGCTTGAGCGACGCGGCGATCGCGGTGTTGGAATGGATCGCCTCCGAGCCGCCGCGCAGGATCACGCCGTTGCCGGCCTTGATGCACAGCGCCGCGGCATCGGCGGTGACGTTGGGGCGGGCCTCGTAGATCATCGCGATCACGCCCAGCGGCACGCGCACCTTCTGCACGCGGATACCGTTGGGGCGCACGTCGTCGCGGGTCACCTGGCCGACGGGATCCGGCAGCGCGGCCACCTCGCGCAGCGCGGCGGCGATGCCGGCGAGCCGCTTGGGGTCCAGCGCCAGGCGGTCCAGCATCGCGCTGCCCACGCCTTTCGCGCGCGCGGCGTCGAGGTCCTGCGCATTGGCCGCCAGGATCGCCTCGCTGTCGGCTTCCAGCGCCGAGGCCATCGAATCGATCAGCGCATGCTTCGCATCGGCCGACAGCTGCGCCAGCGTCTGTGCGGCGTCGCGGCACTGCAGGGCCTGGGTCTTGATGTCTGAGGTCATGGCATGGCTCGGATGAGGCGGACGAGGTGTCCCGTGGGAGCTGCGTAGGCCGCGCCTACAACAGCACCAGATCGTCGCGGTGGATCACGTTCTCGCCGTAGTTGTACCCCAGCACCGCCTCGATGTCGCGCGAATGGTGGCGGGCGATGCGGCGCACGTCCTGCGCCGAGTACTGGCTGATGCCGTGGGCGATGCGGCGCTCGCCATCGGCGTCGCGGCAGACCACCTCGACCATGTCGCCGCGGCGGAACTCACCCTCGGCGCCGGACACGCCGCCGGGCAGCAGCGAGGCGCCCTTCTCCAGCAGCGCGCGCATCGCCCCGGCATCGACCACGATCGCGCCCGGCTCCACCGGCGCGTGCCGCAGCCAGTACTTGCGCGCGGCCACGCGGCTGTGCGCGGCATGGATGCGGGTGCCGCGCAGGCGGTCGTGCGCCAGCGCGCGCACCACGTCGGCGCTGCGGCCGTTGAACAGGCAGGTATCGATGCCGGCGGCGCCGGCCTTGGCGGCCGCCTCCAGCTTGGTGCGCATGCCGCCGGTGCCGGCGCGCGTGCCGCTGCCTCCGGCCATCGCCAGCACCTCGGGCGTGAGCGCGGGCACGTCGTCGAGCGGGCGCGCCAGCGGATCGATGCGCGGATCGGCGGTGTACAGGCCGTCGATGTCGGTGGCGATAAGCAGCACGTCGGCATCGACCAGCGCGGCGACGATGGCGGCCAGGTTGTCGTTGTCGCCGAGCTTGAGCTCGTCCACCGAGACGGTGTCGTTCTCGTTGACCACCGGCAGCGTGCCCAGCCGCAGCAGCTCGTTCAAGGTGGCGCGGGCGTTGAGGTAGCGGCGGCGGTTGCGCAGGTCGTCGTGGGTCAGCAGCACCTGCGCCACCGGCCGTTCGAAGAAGCGCTGCCACAACGCGATCAGCTGCGCCTGGCCGAGCGCGGCCAGCGCCTGGCGCGCGGCGATGGCCGCACCGACCCCGGCCGCGTGCGGCAGGATCGCGCGCCCGGCCGCGACCGCGCCCGAGGACACCACCACCACCTCGCGCCCGGACAGCAGGCTGGAGGAGACGAACTGCGCCAGCGCCAGTACGTAGCGCGGCGACAGCCCGCCGCCGTCGGCCGCCAGCAGGCTGCTGCCGACCTTGAGCACGGCGCGGCGCCACGGCGGCAGCGTCTGCTCGGTGAATGCCGCGGGGACCAGGGCGTTCATCGCAGCGACGCCTGCTGCATCGACGTGGATTCCATCAGCGCGTGTTCCATTCGTGGACGACGAGATCGGAGCTGCCGTGGACCGCCAGCGGATCGCCCGCGACGATCGCCTGCGCCTCGGCCAGGCTGGCGACGTTCTTCAGCAGGTAGGCGCCGCC
>JAFADB010000078.1 GCA_023425225.1 Pseudomonadota bacterium | reverse complement strand
CCGACGCGGCCACCAGCGCCTTCTGCGCGGCCAGGAGCTTGTCGCGCAGTTGCCCGTCGTCGCAACGCTGCAGTGCATCTGCCAGCAACTGCCGCGCCTCGTCGTCGCGGCCGAAGCGTTCGGCCAGCAGCAGCGCGGCCTGCAGTGACCACTGTGGCGCCTGCGCGGCGTCGGGCCATTGCGCCAGCATCGCCCGCAGCAGATCGGCGGTGAGCTGCGACTGGCCTGACAGCTGGGCGCGCTCGGCCAGCTGCCCGGCCTGTTCCTGCGACAACGGCAACTGCCCCGGATCGCTGTCCAGCGCCTCGCGCAGCACCGCCAGCGCCTTGCGCTCCTGCTTCTCGTGCAGCAGGCGGGCGATGTACTGGCGCGCATGGTCGCGGCGTTCGTTCTCGCGCGCGCTGCCGCGCAGCAGGCGCTGGTACAGCTCGTGCACCGGCAGGCCGACCGCGCGCGAGCGCACCTCGGCGCGCAGCGTGTCCAGCGCGGCGTCGGTCTTGCCGTCGCGCACGTACTGCTCGGCCTCGTCGAGCAGGCGCTGGTCGGGTGCGTCGCGCGCGGGGACGCGGTCGAGCAGGCTGGCCGGTTCGTAGCCGAGCTGCTCGTGGTACTGGTAGACGAGGTAGCCCATCAGGTGGAAGGCGGCGTACAGGCCCCAGATGCCGAACAGGTTCAGCGCCAGCCGGCTGACCACCGGCGGCAGCCACTGCACCGCCCAGTGGCCGGCGGTGAGGGCACTGGCCTGGATCACGAACAGCAGGCCGAAGGCGGCCAGGTATGGCCAGCCGATGCGGGTGGCCAGCGTCAGCGGGGTGGCCGGGTTGGCCGCATGCAGCAGGCTGCCGTCCATCGCCAGCGAGATGATGCAGCCAGGCTGCAGGAACACCAGCGCCAGCAACGCCAGCAGCCCGATCACCGGGCCGGCCAGCACTGCGGCGAAGCCCACCGCGATGCCGAGCAGGATCATCAGCATCAGCAGCCGCCAGACCGTGCCGTCGCCGGTGGTCAGGCCGTACTCGGGCGCGTCCAGGTAACCGTCGGCGGTGTGGCGCAGGATGTCGAAGGCGTACTTGTAGACCGACAGCCATACCACCGCGGTCAGGATCAGTCCCACCATCCCGGGCAGGTAGGCGACCAGGCTGCACAGCGTCAGCGCGATCATCGAGAACAGCGCCGCGCCGCGGAACGGGTACAGCGCGATGGCGCGCAGGCGGGTCCAGAACGGTTCCGGCGGCGATGCCGGGCGCGGGAGGGAAGACGAGCGGAGACCGTCCATGGGCATGCGCCTGCAGGTGGGATGGGGCGATTGTGGCGGCCACGGGCCGCCGCCCGCAATGCTGCCGGGCGCCCGGGCGGCGGCATCCGCACACGGGGATCGTCGCTTACGGCTGCGATCAGGGACCCGGAACAGGGCGATCAGGCATGGCGGCCGCGCGCGCCGGCCGTCCGCCGCGGGAGCGGCGTGGGCTGCGATGGCTTGCCGGGACAGCGCCATCGCGGCTCATGCCGCTCCCGCGCGGACCTCTGCGGCCGCGTGCTACTTGCGGCCGCCGAACAGGCCGCCGAGGATGCCGCGCACGATCTGCTGGCCGATCTTGTTGCCGACGGTGCGCGAGGTCTGCTTGGCCATCGTCTCCAGCATGCCCTGGCGGCGCTTGGTGCCGAACAGCGCGTCCTTGACCGCCTGGCCAAAGCCGTTGCCTTCGCTTTCGTCCTGTTCGCGGGTGCGGGCCTTGGGCGCGTCGACCTGGCCGGCCTGCGCGGTGGCGCGCTGGGCCAGGCGCTCGGCCGCCGACTCGCGATTGACCGCGGTGTCGTACTTGCCGCCCACCGGGCTGCCGGCCCGGACCTGCGCGCGCTCGGCATCGGTGATCGCGCCCATGCGGCAGCGCGGCGGGGCGATCAGCGTCTGCTCGACCGGCATCGGCACGCCCTTGTCCTGCAGCGTGGAGACCAGCGCCTCGCCGGTGCCGAGGCTGGAGATCGCCTTGGCCACGTCGAGCCGGGGGTTCGGCACGAAGGTCTCGGCCGCGGTCCTGACCGCCTTCTGGTCGCGGGGGGTGAACGCGCGCAGCGCGTGCTGCACGCGGTTGCCGAGCTGGCCGAGGATATTGGACGGCACGTCGTCGGGGAACTGCGAGCAGAAATACACGCCCACGCCCTTGGAGCGGATCAGCCGCACCACCTGCTCGATGCGCTGCACCAGCGCCGGCGGGGCGTCGTCGAACAGCAGGTGCGCCTCGTCGAACACGAACACCAGCTTCGGCTTGTCCAGGTCGCCCACCTCCGGCAGCTGCTCGAACAGCTCCGACAGCAGCCACAGCAGGAAGGTCGAGTACAGGCGCGGCTTGAGCACCAGTTGCGCGGCGGCGAGGATGCCGATGACGCCGCGGCCGTCGTGGTTGACCCGCATGATGTCGTTCAGCTCCAGCGCCGGCTCGCCGAAGAAGCCTTCGCCGCCGTCCTGCGACAGCCGCAGCAGCGAGCGCTGGATCGCCGCTACCGACTGCGCGCTGACCAGCCCGTACTGGGTGGAGACATCCTTGCGCTCGTCGGCCACCAGGCCCAGCAGCGCGCGCAGGTCGTCCAGGTCGAGCAACAGCAGGCCGCGGTCGTCGGCCAGCTTGAAGACGATGTCGAGCACGCCGGCCTGGGTATCGTTGAGTTCCAGGATGCGCGCCAGCAGGGTCGGGCCCATCTCGCTGACGGTGGTGCGCACCGGATGGCCGAGCTGGCCGTACAGGTCCCAGAACACCACCGGGTTGGCGGCCGGGGCGTAGTCGGCCACGCCGATGTCGGCGGCGCGCTGCGCGGCCTTGCCGTCGCCGGCGACCGCCAGGCCGGCCACGTCGCCCTTGACGTCGGCCATGAACACCGGCACGCCGATGCGCGAGAAACCTTCGGCCAGGGTCATCAGCGTGACCGTCTTGCCGGTGCCGGTGGCGCCGGCCACCAGGCCGTGGCGGTTGCCGAAGCGGGGATTGAGGACGACGGCGATGTCGTCGGTGACGCCTTTGCCGAGCAGGATCGGATCCATGGGCAGACTTCGTTTGCCAGAGTGGGGGACGCGGTGGATTCTAACGGCCACCTGTCCCGCCGCGGGCGGCTTCTTGCCCGGCCATCCTCCCGGCGGCTACCCTGCCTGCCTTCGTTGTAGCTCCCGAACCGATCCCGATGCCGTCCCCGTCCCGCGTGTTGCGCGCCTGGCCCCTGCTGGCCTTCCCTGCGCTGTTGTTGGCTGTCCCCCAGGCCCAGGCGCAGCGCGTATCCGCGCGCGACCGCGAGAAGATCGAGGCGCTCGACCAGCGCATGGCCGCCGCCGAGAAGCGCTACACCGACTCGCTGGTGCTGGTGGCCAACAGCGACCCCAAGGGCGCGTCCGAGGGCGATGCCGCGCTGGAGGACATGGAGGACGTGATCGATGCCTGCATCAAGCAGCGCGGCTGCCAGGTCGGCACGATGCTGGCCGGTTACAAGCGCCTGCTCAAGGCCAATGCCGATGCCCAGGCCGACGACGAGGCGGACCAGGACGATGGCCTTCTGGAAGCCGATGCGGACCACGCCAGCCCGCTGGTGGCCGACGTGCCCGAGGCCGCGCGCGCGGCCGGCCTGCTCAACGACAACCGCCACGACTTCGACCGCATGGTCGAGTACAACCCGGCGGTGCAGGCCGGCATCCGCCGCTGGCTGACCGACATGCGCCCGGCGCTGCTGACCAGCTACGAGAACTACCAGAACCTGCGCGCGGTGATGTGGCCGGAATGGCAGAAGCGCGGCCTGCCCGAGGCGCTGCTGTTCGGCATCATGGCCAAGGAGTCCAACGGCCGCGTGCATGCCACCTCGCGCGCCGGCGCCGCCGGACTGATGCAGTTCATGCCGGCCACCGCGCGCCGCTTCGGCCTGGGGCCGGACGGCAGCGGGTTCGATACGCGCTACGACGCGCGCAGCGCCGCCGAGGCCAGCGCCACCTACCTGAACGAGCGCCTGGGCCAGCTCAACCGCAGCATCGAGCTGTCTCTGGCCGCCTACAACGGCGGCGAGGGGCGCGCGGCACGGATCTTCAGCCAGTCCGGCGGGCGCGGCTTCTGGGACGAGGGCGTCTACAACCAGTTCCCCGGCGAGACCAAGGACTACGTGCCGATGGTGATCGCCGCGGCCTGGCTGTTCCTGCACCCGCACCAGTACGGCCTGGAGTTCCCCAAGGTCAGCGCACAGCCGGCCACGCTCAGGCTGGCCAAGTCCACCACCATCTACGAACTGACCATCTGCCTGGGCAGCGCCGGCACCCGCGACGGCTACATGCGCGTGCTGCGCAACCTGAACCCGCGCTACGAGGCCGACGGCTGGATCCCGGCCGGCACCACGATCAACGCCACCACCCGCATCGTCGGCCTGTACAACCGCTACTGCGTCAACGGGCCGCGTGCCGACCTGGCGCGCGCGCTGATCACCGCCGACATCAACACCGCGATCGTGCGCGCGCCCGACCCGGTCTATACCGGCAACGTCTCGGTCGGCGACGCCGCGCCGATGGGCGTGCCGACCACGGTGGCCACCGGCCGGCCGGCACCGGCCCGGCCCAAGACCGAGCAGGTGCGCAGCTACAAGGTCGCCAAGGGCGACACGCTCGGCCGTATCGCGCAGAAGTACCAGTGCGAGCTCAAGCCGCTGGCGCAGGCCAACGGCCTCAAGGCGCCGGGGTATGCGCTGCGGCTCGGCCAGTCGCTCAAGCTGGTCGGTTGCGGGAAATAGCCGAGGAGAGGGCGGGAATCGGGATCCTGATTCCCGCGCTGACGCGGCCTGTCTCGTCGTGGAGCCGGGCCAGCTCGGCTCCACGATGGGCTCAAGCGAACGCGTGGGGGCTCAGATCCGCCGCGCCAGCGCCTGTCCCGGCTTGACCGGACTTTCCGGTCCCAGGCCTGCGGCCAGTTCGGCCACGCCCGGGGGAAGCAGTACGATCACGGTGGAGCCGTAGTTGAAGCGGGCCGCGCCGCGGTAGATGACGGGCGCCAATGACGTGGGCGCGCCGCCGCGCGCCGGCACGGCTACCGCCGCCGCGCCAGCGCCTGTCCCAGCTTGACTGGGCTTTCCGGTCCCAAGCCTGCAGCCAGTTCGGCCACGCCCGGCGGCAGCAGCACGATCACGGTGGAGCCGTAGTTGAACCTCGCCATCTCGGCGAACCGCTCCAGCACGATCCCCTTGCCGCGCCAATCCTTGCGGGTGATGGCATCGGCATAGCGGGGGATCTCCACGCCGCTCCACACCGTCTCCACGCCCGATACCAGCATCGCCCCGACCATCACCGAGGCCATCGGGCCGAAATCGGTGTCGAAGTGGCAAACGAGGCGCTCGTTGCGCGCGAACAGCCGCGGCACGTTGCGCACCGCGTCCGGGCCGACGCTGAACAGCCGCCCGGGCACGTGCACGGTCTCGCGCAGGGTGCCGGTCCACGGCATGTGCACGCGGTGGTAATCCTTGGGCGACAGGTACACGGTGGCGAACAGGCCGTCGGCGAACGGTGCGGCATCGGCGGCGTCGCCAAGCAACTCGGCGACGGTGAATCCCTGGCCCTTGGCCTGGAAGATGCGCCCGTGATCGATCCGTCCGAGCTGGCTGATGTGGCCGTCGGCAGGCATCAGCAGGGTCATCGGGTCCGGGTCGGGCGTGCGGGCGCCGGCCTTCAGCGCGCGGGTGAAGAAGGCATTGAAGCTGGGGTAGGCGTGCGGATCGGGCTGGGCGGCCTCGTCCAGGTCCACGCCGAAGCGGCTCACGACGGCATCGATCAGCCGCTGCTTGATCCAGGGGGTCTGCGAATAGGCCAGCCGGCGGGCCAGCGAGGACAACAGGTGATGCGGCAGGGCGTAGGTCAGGGTAGTGGCCAGGCTCATGGAGCGGTGGTCTCGGTCAGCAGTTGCAGGTCGTGGGCGATGGCGGCCGGTTGCAGCGGCGGGCGGATCAGGCCGGCCTGGCGGCCTTCCGGATCCAGCACGGCGATGGCGGCCGAATGGTCGACGCTGTAGTCGTCGGGGTTGTGCTCGAAGCCTTGGCCGGGGACCTTCTGGAACACGAAGCCCAGCGCGGTGGCGAAGCGTTCCAGCGCCGGCACGTCGGCGGTGGCGGCCAGGGTGTCCTTGTGGAAGGCGTGCGCGTACTCGCCGGCGCGCGCCGGGGTGTCGCGGTCCGGATCGACCGAGACGAACAGCACGCGAGGGCGCAGCGATTCGGGGATCGACTGCCACTGCTGCTGCGCCTGCGCCAGCTCGACCAGGGTGGTGGGGCATACGTCGGGGCAGGAGACGAAGCCCAGGAATACCAGCGTCCAGTGGCCCTTGAGCTCGCCCGACACCAGTTGGGTGCCGTCGGACTGGCGCAGTTCGAAGTCGGGCAGGGCGCGCGGCTGGGCGAACAGCGTCACGGCCGTCAGCGCGGCGGCGTCGGGGCGGGGAGAGGGCGACAGCAGCTTGCTGCCCGCATACAGGCCCAGGGCGGCGGCCAGCGCGACGATCAGCACGATGAGGGTGTTGCGGTTGAACAAGGGGCGGCCTCGGTTTCCGTTGCAACGGCCGCTCATGATAGCGGCCGACCTCCTATAATCGGGGGCCGATTTTTCCCAAGTTGTCGCCATGACTGCCGCCGCGGCCGCCGAACTCCACACGATCATCGACCTGATCCGCTACGGCGCCAGCCGTTTCAACCAAGCCGGGCTGACCTTCGGCCACAGCTACGACAACGCGCTGGACGAAGCCACGCAACTGGTGCTGCACGCGCTGCACCTGCCGCACGACCTGGGGCCGGCCTACGGCCAGGCGCGATTGCTGCCGGACGAGCGCGAGCAGGTGCTGGCGCTGTTCGCGCGCCGCATCGACGAGCGCATCCCCGCCGCCTACCTGACCGGCGAGGCCTGGTTCGCCGGGCTGTGCTTCAAGAGCGATGCGCGCGCGCTGGTGCCGCGCTCGCCGATCGCCGAGCTGATCGAGGCCGGCTTCGAGCCGTGGCTGGCCGGACGCCCGGTGCAGCGCGCGCTGGACCTGTGCACCGGCTCGGGCTGCATCGCCATCGCCACCGCGCACTACAACCCGGAGTGGCAGGTCGATGCGGTGGACATCAGCGACGACGCGCTGGCGCTGGCGGCGGAGAACCGCGAGCGGCTGTTCGCGCACAACGTCGAGCTGGTCAAGTCCGACCTGTTCGCCGGCCTGGCCGGGCGCACCTACGAACTGATCGTCACCAACCCGCCGTACGTCACCAACGACGAGACCGACGCGCTGCCTCGCGAGTATTCCCACGAGCCCGAACTGGGCCTGCGCGCCGGCGACGATGGCCTGGACCTGGTGCTGAAGATCCTGCGCGACGCCCCGGCACACCTGAGCGAGGACGGCCTGCTGATCTGCGAGGTCGGCGAGTCCGAGCAGCACCTGGTCAGGCTGCTGCCGCAGGTGGATTTCGCCTGGATCGAGTTCAGGGTCGGGCAGATGGGCGTATTCGCGGTCGAGGCGAGCGAGCTGCGCAGCCACCATGCGCGCATCGCCGAGCTGGCCGCGGCAAGGGCGTGAGGGTGGCGTGGTTTTCTTGCCCGTCATTCCCGCGCAGGCGGGAATCGCTTTTGCCTTTGCTCTTGAATTTTCTTTCGCCTTTGCAACATCAAGAGCGATTCCCGCCTGCGCGGGAATGACGGCATGAAGCAAAAGCCAAAGGAAGCAGCAGGAGCAAGGAGCCAATGAAACAACCTGCCGTCTATCTTCTGGCAACGAAGAAGAATGGCACGCTCTACATCGGTGTCACCAGCAACCTGGTCGCGCGGACATGGCAGCATCGGGAACATGTGGTTGAAGGGTTCACCACGCGCTACAACGTGACGAGGCTGGTCTGGTACGAGCTTCACGCGACAATGGAGTCGGCAATCCTTCGGGAAAAGCGACTCAAGAAGTGGAACCGGGAGTGGAAGTTGCGGTTGGTGGATGAGACAAATCCCGAGTGGCGGGATTTGTGGGAAGGGATTATTGGTTAGGCTACGGCGGTGGCATGAAGCGAAGAGCGATTCCCGCCTTCGCGGGAATGACGGCAAGGGCAAGAGCAAAACGGCATCGTGAATACATTTGGACAGCTTCTTCGCGTCACCACCTTCGGCGAGAGCCATGGTCCGGCGATCGGCTGCGTGGTCGACGGCTGTCCGCCCGGGCTGGAGATCGCGCCGGAGGAGTTCGCCCACGATCTGGGCCGCCGCGCCACCGGCAAGAGCCGCCACACCTCGGCCCGGCGCGAGGCCGACGACGTGGAGATCCTCTCCGGCGTCTACGAGGGCCGCACCACCGGCACCCCGATCGCGCTGCTGATCCGCA
>JAFADB010000068.1 GCA_023425225.1 Pseudomonadota bacterium | reverse complement strand
GCCGCGAACGACGACGCTGGCCGGAGGCGGCCGGGTGTGCCGGGGTGGGAAGCGGGTTAAACTGCGCGGCTCGCCCAACAGGCCAGATTTTCCAATGCTGCAGAAACTCCGCGACAAGACCTCGGGCTGGATCGCCACGGCCATCCTCGGCCTGCTGATGATTCCGTTCCTGTTCGTCATCGACAACAGCTACCTCGGCGGCATCGGCGCCAACAACGTGGCCAAGGTGCAGGCACCGCCGTCGTGGTGGCAATCGGCACCGTCGTGGTGGCCGATCTCGATGCTGTGGAAGCACCACGAGATCACTTCCGAGGATTTCCGCAGCCGCTTCGAGCAGGTGCGCATGCAGGCGCGCGAGCAGCAGGGCGAGGCCTTCGACGCGCGCGAGTTCGAGAGCAAGGAGAACAAGCTGCTGGCGCTGGACCAGCTGATCGACGAGCAGGTGATGCGCCTGGCCGCCGAGCAATCCGGCGTGGTGATCGGCGATGCGACGGTGCACGACTACATCGCCGCCATTCCCGCCTTCCAGCGCGACGGCACGTTCGATCCGGCCACCTACCAGATGGTGCTGGCGCAGGGTACGCCGCCGCGCACGCCGCAGCAGTTCGAGAGCCTGGTGCGCGAAAGCCTGCAGCAGGCGGCGATTCCGAGCGCGCTTGCCGAGTCGGGGTTCGCCACCAAGGGCGAATCCGAGCGCCTGCTCAAGCTGCTGGGCGAGACCCGCGACGTGGAGTTCGCCATGCTGCCCGAGCCGGCGGCCGATACCGCGCCGGTGAGCGATGCGCAGGTGCAGCAGTGGTACGACGGCCATCGCCGCGATTTCATGCAGCCGGAGACGGTGTCCCTGGAATACGTCGAGCTCGATGGCGCCAGCCTGCCGCCCGCCGCTCCGGCCGACGAGGCCACCCTGCGCAAGCGCTACGAGGACGAGAAGGCCCGCTTCGTCGAACCCGAGCAGCGCCTGGCCTCGCACATCCTGATCACCGCCGGCAGCGACGAGGCCTCGCAGAAGGCCGCCGAGGAGAAGGCGGCCCGGATCGCCGCGGACGCACGCAAGCCCGGTGCCGATTTTGCCGCGCTGGCGCGCGAGAACTCGCAGGATCCTGGTTCCAAGGACGCCGGCGGCGACCTGGACTGGGTCGAGCGCGGCACCATGGTCAAGCCGTTCGAGGACGCGCTGTTCGCGATGAAGCCCGGCGAGGTCAGCGACCCGGTGAAGACCGAGTTCGGCTGGCACGTGCTGCAGCTGCGCCAGGTCAAGGGCGGCGAGGGCAAGTCGTTCGAGCAGGTGCGCGACCAGCTCGCCGCCGAGCAGCTCAAGGCCGACAACGATCGCGCCTTCAGCGACCTGAGCAGCAAGCTGGTGGACCTGGTCTACAAGAATCCGACCGCGCTGGCGCCGGCCGCCGAGCAGGTCGGCCTGAAGGTGCAGACCCTCGGCCCGTTCTCGCGCGCCGATGCCAGCGGCATCGCCGCCAATCCGGCGGTGCTGCGCGCGGCATTCTCCGACACGCTCACGCAGGACGGCACGGTCAGCGATCCGATCGAGATCGGCCCCAACCACAGCGTCGTCATTCGGGTGTCCGAGCACACGCCGGAGCAGGTGCGGCCGCTGGCCACGGTGCGCGAGCAGGTGATTGCCGCGATCCACGCCGACCGCACCGCGCAGGCCGCCGGCAAGGCCGCCGATGCGCTGGTGGCCCGCCTGCAGAAGGGCGAGTCGCTGCAGGCGCTGGCCGAGCCGGAGAAGCTGCAGGTCTCGCCGATGCCGGGCCTGCCGCGTACCGTGCCGGTGCCCAGCGCGGCGGCGAACCGGGCCGTGTTCAGCGCACCGGAGCCTGCCGAAGGCAAGCCGTCGGTGGGCAAGGTGGAACTGGATGGCGGTCGTTATGCGGTGTTCGTGGTGACCAAGGTCACGCCGGGCGACGTGGCGACGATTCCGGCCGAGCAGCGCACCGCGCTGGCCCAGCAGCTGAGCCAGCTCGACGGCGCCGCGGCTGCGCAAGCCTACATCCAGGCGATGCGCAAGCACTTCAAGATCACGATCCAGGAGTCGCAGCTGTAAGGCGGCGGGGAATCTGGATGAAACGAAAAAAAGCCCGGCAATGCCGGGCTTTTTTCTTGCCGGAACTCCTGTCGTGGATGGGAGCGCCATGGCGACCGGACTCCACGGGAACGATCCGGCCGGCCCTGCGCCGGTGCCGGCCATGAGGACGACTCGATCGCCGCAGGCGTCGATGTGGCGCCCCTGCCGCTGCCTGCCCAGGTATTTCCGCGAACGCGGCTCGCGCCGCAACGCGCGGCGCCCGGCGTTGTCGCTCGGGCAGCGTTCGCGCAGGTGCGCTGCACAGATCGCCGAGGTCCGGCCGCGACGCCGCGGGGTTTGCCGGCCCGGGCGGAACCCCGGACAATGAACGCCTGTCTTTCCCCCGGGGTACGTACCGCATGTCCATCATCCGCATGACCGATCTCGACCTTTCCGGCAAGCGCGTGCTGATCCGCCAGGATCTCAACGTGCCGATCGAACATGCCGGCGACGGCATGGGCCAGATCACCTCCGAGCAGCGCATCATCGCCTCGGTGCCCACGCTGAAGCTGGCGCTCAAGCAGGGCGCGGCGGTGATGGTGATGTCGCACCTGGGGCGGCCGAAGGAAGGCACCTGGAGCCAGGAGGATTCGCTGGAGCCGGTGGCTGAGCGCCTGACCGCGCTGCTGGGTGTGCCGGTGCCGCTGGTCAAGGACTGGGTGGACGGTGTGGAGGTCAGGCCGGGCGAGATCGTGCTGCTGGAGAACGTGCGCTTCAACGTCGGCGAGGGCAAGGACGACGAGGCGCTGGCGAAGAAGTACGCCGCGCTGTGCGACGTGTTCGTGATGGACGCCTTCGGCACTGCGCACCGCGCCCAGGCCTCCACCCACGGCGTGATCCGCTTCGCCCCGGTCGCTGCCGGCGGCCCGCTGCTGATGGCCGAGCTCGACGCGCTGGGCAAGGCGCTGCACGCCCCGGCCAAGCCGCTGCTGGCGATCGTCGCCGGCAGCAAGGTCTCCACCAAGCTGGAGCTGCTCACCAACCTGGTCAGCAAGGTCGACCAGCTGATCGTCGGTGGCGGCATCGCCAATACCTTCATCGCCGCGGCCGGGCTGCCGGTGGGCAAGTCGCTGTGCGAGCCGGACCTGATCGATACGGCGAAGAAGATCGTCGCCGAGGCCAAGGCACGCGGGGCCGAGATCCCGCTGCCCACCGACGTGGTGGTGGCCAAGCAGTTCATGCCCGATGCGCAGGCCACGGTGAAGCCGGTGGCCGACGTGGCCGCCGACGACCTGATCCTGGACATCGGCCCGGACACCGCCGCGCGCTATGCCGCGCTGATCGCCAAGGCCGGCACGGTGGTCTGGAACGGCCCGGTCGGCGTGTTCGAGTTCCAGGCCTTCAGCCACGGCACCGAGGCGGTGGCGCGTGCCATCGCCGACTCGCCGGCATTCTCCATCGCCGGCGGTGGCGACACCTTGGCGGCGGTGGACAAGTACGGCATCGCCGACAGGATCAGCTACATCTCCACCGGCGGCGGCGCGTTCCTGGAGTTCCTCGAAGGCAAGACCCTGCCGGCGGTGGCGGCACTGGAAGCGCGCGGCAAGTGAGCGTCGATACGCTGTTCTTCGACCTGGACGGCACCCTGGTCGATTCCGAGCAGGGCATCGTGGCATCCATCCAGTACGCGCTGGCCGGGCTGGGCCGGCCGGTGCCGTCGCGCGAGGAACTGCTGCCGTGGATCGGTCCGCCGTTGCGCGACAGCTTCGGCCAGCTGTTCCCGCACGATCCGGCGCTGGTCGAGCGTGCGCTGGCGCTGTACCGCGAACGCTACGGCGCCGACGGCTGGCGCGAGCTGCGGGTGTTCGACGGCATTCCCGAGGCCATCGGCGCGCTGCGCTCGGCCGGCCACCGGCTGGCGGTGGTGACGTCCAAGAACGAGGGCTTCGCCCGCCGCATCATCGGGCACCTGCCGTTCGGCGCCTGCTTCGAGGAGGTCGTCGGTGCCAGCGACGACGGCCATCGCCGCTTCAAGGTCGATCTGATCGCCGAAGCGTTGCGCCGCCTGGCCGTGGTGCCGGCACGGTGCTGGATGACCGGTGACCGCCACATGGACATGGAAGGCGCGGTGGCGCATCGCATGCGCTGCGTTGGCGTGCTGTGGGGGTTCGGCAGCCGCAAGGAGTTGAGTGCGGCCGGAGCGACCCGGCTGGTCGATGCGCCGGCGCAGTTGCCGCAGGCCTACGACGCCTGATCGCAGCGCTGCCCCGGGATAGAGCGTGGAGCGCAGCTGGCTGCGCCGGAGCTTTCCTGGCGAACGCCACCGAGCAAGCTCGGCGCTGCGCTTGCGGGACCGGGCGCGGCGCTTCGAAGGTGGATCCGGGCCCCGTCGCCGGGGCCCGGCTTATTCCGCTCAGCCGAAGACGCGGAAGCGCTCGGCGTCGTCGATGAAGGTCTTCTCGCCGAACGGGGCCTCGTTGGAGCCGAACGGCATCTGCGCACGCAGCTTCCAGCTGGCCGGAATGTCCCATTCCCTGGCCGCGGCCTCGTCGACCACCGGGTTGTAGTGCTGCAGGCTGGCGCCGATGCCGGCGTTGGCCAGCGCCGTCCACACGGCGAACTGGGCAATGGCGCTGGCGTGCTCGGACCAGACCGGGAAGTTGTCGGCATACAGCGGGAACTGTTCCTGCAGGCCTTTGACCACGTCCTGGTCTTCGTAGAACAGCACGGTACCGGCACCGGCGGCGAAGCCGTCGAGCTTCTTGTCGGTGGGGCCGAACGCCTCGGCCGGCACGATCTTGCGCAGCGCCTCCTTGGTCAGCTCCCAGAACTTCTTGCTCTGCGCGCCGTACAGGATCACTGCGCGCGAGCTCTGCGAGTTGAACGAGGACGGGCTCAGTCGCACCGCCTCCTGGATCAGCGCGGTGACTTCGTCCTGCGGCAGCGGCAGCGTGTCGCCGAGGACGTACTGGGTGCGCCGCGCGCGGACGGCCTGGAGGAAGGGATTGGTCATGACGTTACCTGTGGTGTGGGAGGAAGCAAGGCA
>JAFADB010000064.1 GCA_023425225.1 Pseudomonadota bacterium | reverse complement strand
GGAGTCGGTCAGCGCCAGCTGGTGGTACGACCCGCGCTACAAGCGCGCCATCCACGTCGACATGCGCTACCTGCGCTGGCTGCTGGCCAAGGTGTACCCGGCGCCGCAGCTGCTGCAGGAGATGGGGCTGCCGCCGCAGTGACGCGGCGCTGCGGACACGCCCCCGCGTACAGGGGCGGCGATTCTTTCCTTCCCGATCCTTCTCCCGTTCGACGGGAGAAGGTGCCCCGCAGCGGCGGACGGGGGCGCCTTGGCCGCGGGGCAGTTTCCCCGCAGGCAGCCGACTCCTGCGTGCGGAAAGCGAAAATGCTCTAGCATGCCGGGGCGGTAGAAGAGCTACGGGGACATGGCGGATACGGGAAACAGCCCTGCGGTGGACTTGTCCGGCATGGCGGTGGCGGTGGTTGAGGACGATGCCGAGTTGCGCGCGATCATCGTCGAGGACCTGGGGCTGTACGGTGCACAGGTCGTGGGCTTCGGCAGCGCCGAGGCGCTGTACCGCCACCTGCTCGGCCATGCCTGCGAGGCAGTGGTGCTCGATGTGGGCCTGCCGGGCGAGGACGGCTATTCGGTGGCGCATTACCTGCGCCAGATCGCGCCGCAGTCGGGCATCGTGATGCTGACCGGCCGCGGTGCGGTGGCCGACATGACGCGTGGCCTGCGCCAGGGCGCGGACCTGTACCTGGTCAAGCCGCTGGACGTGGAACTGCTGGCCGCCGCGCTGGACACGTTGCGGCGGCGCCTGCGGCCGACGCCGACCCCGGTAGAAGCATCCGTACCGGCAGGCAGCTGGCAGCTGGCCGACGATGGCTGGACCCTGCTGTCGCCGCACCGGCGCGCATTGGCGCTGACCGATGCCGAGCGCGGCCTGCTGGGCCAGCTTTTCGCTCATCGCGGCACACCGGTCGATCGCGAGACCTTGATCGCGGCCGTGACCGATTCTCCCTGGGATTTCGATCCCCACCGGCTGGAAGTGCTGGTCCACCGCCTGCGTACCCGGGTGGCCTCGGGCCTGGACGCACAACTGCCGTTGCGTGCGGTGCGGGGACAGGGCTACCTGCTGGGCAACGAATCCTAGATCACGTCCGGCGCAATGCCGGGCATCGCGCGAGGCCCGTCCGGCCGGCGCTCCATGGGACCAGTACGCGAATCGTGGACGCGCCCGGGCCGGGATATCCGCTCGCGCGCGCCCGCTGCCATGGCCTCCGACCCCGCCCATGTGTGAGCAAGTGAGAGCGAGCGCGAGCGGCTGGCACTGACTGTTCGTGTCCACCCGCACAGACTTCGCGCGCCAATCCGGCAGGCCACGCCTGTTCCGGGAGCGGCTTTTTGGCCCAGCGATCGTCAGCGAGCGTTCTGGTCGGCTCCGCGCCGTCCTGCTCCGGTTCGCGGGCCCGATCTTGCGATGACGGGGAGACGAGGGACATGGACCATCAGGTGCGCGGCAGCCATCCGGTTGCGGGGCAGATGCGGGTGTGGCTTGGCCGCGAGGCACGCTGCGCCGCGCTGGCGGGAATGCGTCGTCTGCGCCGTTCGGGGCTGACGCTGCTGGCACTGGCCATGCCGATGCTGGCAAGTGCGGCGGACCTGCAGATCACCGACCTGTCCGACACCGGCTACGACCCCACGCCAGCCGGTGGCACCATCGTCTACAGCGTCACGGTCGAGAACAGCGCTGCCGATACCGTCACCGACGCGGTCGTGATCTTCGATCTGCCCGCCGGTGCACATGCCGGTGCGCCGCTGCCGGCCGGATGCAGTGTCGCCGCCGGTAATGCCCAGCGCATCGTCTGCCAGATCGGCACGCTGGTGGGCACCTTCACCTCCAATGGCGCCCCGGTATCGTTCCAACTTCCGGTTGACACCGCGGGGTTGGCGCCGGAAACGGTGCGGATCCACGGCGCGATCGGCTTTGCCGACGGGCTGCCGGCGGATACCACGTCGGTGGCATCGCTGTCCGACAGCGATCCCTTCTTCGCCGGCGACACCAATGCCAACAACAATCGCCGCGACGAGGCCACCACGCTGGAGTCGGCGGGCGACCTGAGCATCGAGAAGACCGCCACGCCGGATCCGGTGATTGGCGGCGGCGAGGTCACCTATACCGTGACCGTGCGCAACGCCGGCCCCAGTGCGTCGGCCAATTTCACCGTGGTGGACGACCTGCCGGCCGCGGTGGCGTACGTCGCCAACAGCTTCTCCGGCAGCGGCTGGAGCTTCAACAGTGGCACCAAGACCGCGGCCTATTCCGGGACGCTGGCCGCAGGCGGCAGCGCGACCTTCTCGTTCCGCGGCAAGGTCAACGCAGGTAGCGGCAACATCGTCAATGCCGCGCGCGTACAGGCCGGCAGCACGCCCGATCCGATCCCCGACAACAATGTCGGCAGCGTCACCACCGCGGTCACCGCCGGCGCCGATCTGGCGTTGACCAAGAGCGCCACGCCGGCGCCGGCCATCTCCGGCCAGCCGATCACCTTCAACATCCAAGTGCGCAACGAGGGGCCGAGCGCGGCGGTTAATCCACGCTTCGTGGACGACTTGCCGGCCGGCTTCGTGGTCACCGGGGGCACCGCCCCGGCCGGCTGGACGTGCACCAACAGCAACGGTGCAGGCACCCGCACCTGTGCGCTGGCCGGCAGCCTGGCCGTCGGCGCGGTAGCCGACTTCACCATCGAGAGCACGGTGCCGGCCTCCGGCACGAACAGCAGCGGCGACGTCACCAACAGCGCCACTGCCAGCTCCGATACGCCCGACGCGGTGGCGGCCAACAACACCGGCAGCACCACCTTCACCGTACTGGCCGACGGTGCCGACCTGGCGTTGCAGAAGAGCAAGACACCGGCACTGGTGCCGGTTTGGAACGGTACCGGCAGCGACCTTGACAGCCGCATGACCAGCAGCATCACGGTGCGCAATCATGGCCCGCGTCCGGCCACCGGGCAGGTGCAGGTGGTGGACACCCTGGCCAGCGGCGAGGAACTGCTGCTGCCCGACGGCAGCGGCATTGCCAGCCCCGGCGTCCCGTTCGTCGTCGGTGCCTGGACCTGCAGTGTCGACCAGACCTACAGCGCTTCGACGGTGCAGCACGTCACCTGCGACCTGGGAGCGGGTTCGCTGCCGCTGGCCGTGGGCGCACAGGCGCCGGAACTGCAGCTGCTCACCCGTGCGCGCACGTCGGCCGCCAACCTGCTCAACAATGCCTGTACCGGCGGCTCGGGCGGCTCGCTGGAGCCGTTGACCGACAATGGCATCGATCGCGATCCGTTGGAGGACAACGATTGCGCCGGCGCCGGCAGCCGCACCACCGACGAACGCGCCGACCTGGCCATTGCCAAGCAGACCAACGGCCCGGGCGCTGCCGACAACGTGCTGGCGGCCGACCAGGACAGCGTGCGCTACACCCTGACCGTCACCAACAACGGCCCGGATGCCACCGCCGGCGTGGTGGTCAACGACACCGTCCCCGGATACGTCAACGGAAAGACCCAGGTCACGGTCCCGACCATTCCCTCGGGCTGGGACTGCCCGGTCAACGGCGCATCGGTGATCTGCCGGTCCGGCGGCACCGTGCTTGCCAACGGCCAGAGCGTGGAGATCGTCATCCAGGTCAATCGCGCGCTGTTCGACAGCTTTGGCCAAGGTACGACCACCTGTGGCGGCGAATCCATCAGCGGGGCATTCTGCAACACCGCTCGCGTGGCGGTCGATTCGGCTGTCGCCGGCTCGGTGGGCGAGCTGGTAGGCAGCAACAACCAGGCCTCGGACTGGGTGCGCATCGCGCGGGTAGCCAACGTGGCCACCAGCGAGAAGACCATCGCTTCGGGCACGCCGGGACGTGCCGGCGTGAACACCACCTACCTGATGTCCTACATCAACCACGGGCCGTCGACGGTGCCGGGGGTGATCTTCCGCGACGTCTTCACCCTGCCTGCCAACGACACCGGCTTTGTGCTGGTGTCGGCCAAGCGTACCGGAGCCGGCACGCAGACGTGCCAGGCCACTGCCGGGACCGGGGTGACGGTCACCGCGACCGCCGGCGGCGACTCGTATGCGAATCCCACCGCCACGCCGGCGCAGGTGTCCATTGTCTGCCCGGTGCTGACGGCGATGAACTATCAGCAGACCGAAAGCCTGGAAGTGGTGATCCGTCCCAACGTCAACAGCACCAATACTGGACGCCAGTTCGACAACGTCGCCGACTTCCTGATCGATGTCGACGGTGACGGCCAGGCCGACACGGTCACCGCGGGCACGGACGAGAACGGCAACACCTACGATTTCAACAGCGATACCAGCGACGACAGCAAGAGCGCACAGCTGCAGTTCGAGAGCGGCGAGGTCGACCTGATCACCAACAAGATCGACACCGGTTTCGACGGTGGTGTCGATCCGCTCGGCTACGACGAGAACGATCCGTCGGCCAATCTGTTCACCTACAGGGTCACCATCCGCAACAACGGCCCGTCGGTGGCCACCGATGTGCGCCTGGTGGACACGTTCAATCCGCAGCCGGGACGCACCGTGACCTTCGTCGGCGCCTCGCCGACGCCGGCCGGCACCTTCGATCCGGCCGCCTGCAGCGTGGTGGCGGGCAGCAATCCCACCACCGGTGCGGCGCAGAAGCTGGACTGCGTGATGCCCGGCGTCGGCTTCGACAACAACATGCCCGGCGTGGTCGCCTCCGGCCAGACCAGCACCCTGTACCTGCGCTACCGCTACGACACGCCGCCGGGAGCCTCCGGCGATACGGTCAACAACCTGGCAGAGGCGGTCTCCAACGAGACCGATACCAACACCGCCAACAACGCCGCCACCCAGGAAACCACCATCCGTGCTGCCGCCGACGTGGGGGTACGCAAGTACGTGGTGACCAGTGCACCGGATGCCGATCCCGACACTGCGCTGCCGGCCAACGCAACCTCGGTGACGCTGAACCAGCCGTTCTTCTACGTCATCGACGGCATTAACAACGGTCCGGGCGCGAGCCTGTCGCGCGACCGAAGTGGCGACAGCCCGCTCAACGGCACCGGCACCGTGGTGGAAGACGTGCTACCCGCCGGCCTGGTGGTGACCGGCGCGGTCACCTGGCAGAAGAAGGGGCCGATGCCCGCCGGTGGCGGCGACGAGAGGCCCAACGGCACCGGCACCTGCACGAACGCCTCCGGCACGCTGAACTGCACGCTGGGCGACGTCACCGTCGGCGGCAAACTGCGCATTGTCGTGCCGGTACGCTGGGACAGCTGGCCCGGCGCGGCGGCGATCGACAACACCGCGACCATCGCCACCGAGCAGGTGGACCGCAACGCCGGCAACGACAGCGATACCGTGCCGATCCTGGTGACGCGCTCGTCGCTGGCCGGCACCGTGTTCGAGGACCGCGACCGCGATGGAACTAATGGCGGCACCCGGCAGTCGGGCGAACCCGGCATCGCCGGCGTCACCCTGACCCTGACCGGCACCGATGCCTACGGCAACGCGGTCAACGTCACTGCGACCACCGACAGCGACGGCAGCTACCTGTTCGAGAACCTGGCCCCGGCCGATGCCAGCGGCTACACGCTGACCCAGACCCAGCCGACGGGCTACCGCAACGGCCCGGTCGATCCGCCGGCCACGGGCGCCGACGCGCCTTCGCTGGGCGGCAGCTACGCGGTCGGCGCTCCGGATTCCAGCTATTCGTCGATTCCGGTAGGCGTTTCCGACACCGCGGTGCGCTATGACTTCCCGGAAGTACGCCGCCCGAGCCTGTCCGGTCGCGTCTATGCCGACCTGAACTTCAACGATGTGTACGACAGCAGCGATCCGGCGATCGCCGGCGCCACGGTCGAACTGCTCGACGCCACCACCGGCAGCGTCATCGCGACCACGACGACCGACGCCAATGGCATGTACCGCTTCGAAGAGCTCGATCCGACGCTGACTTATTCGGTGCGCGAGCCGCTGCCCGCGGGGCAGTACACCAACCGTCCCAGCGCCATCAATCCCGGCCTGATCGGCGGTGCCGCCTGCGCCGCGGGTACCTGCGTGCCCGGCACCGCCGTGGCCGCGCCCGGTGGCCCGGATGCGGCCACCACCGACCGTATCTCGCAGATCCACCTGGCCGCCGGCCTGGACGGCACCGAGTTCAACTTCGGCGAGAACCCGAGCGGCAGCTCGATCCAGGGCAAGGTGTGGCTGGACCGCGACAACGACGGCGTCGTCGATCCGGCCGAGACCGGCCTGGCCGACGTCACCGTGGTGCTGACCGGCACCGATCAGAACGGCCAGCCGGTGAACCTCACCACCACGACCGCCGCCGACGGCAGCTACAGTTTCATCGGCCTGCTGCCCGGCACCTACACGGTGACCGAGCCGGAACAGCCCGACGGCACCCTCAATGGTGAGACCGTGCCCGGCGATAAGGGCGGCACCGCCACCGCGGTGACCACCGCGCCTTCGGCGATCGCCGGCATCGTGCTCGGCGTCAACGAACAGGCCGTGGGCAACGATTTCGGCGAGATCCCCGCCGCTTCGCTCTCCGGCCGGGTTTACTACGACAACAACGACAACGGCAGCATCGACAGCGACGAAAGCGGCATTGCCGGCGTGAAGGTGGTGCTGAGCGGTACCGACGACCTCGGCGCGACGGTCAGCGTCACGCTGCAGACCGATGCCCAGGGTCGCTACAGCTTCGAGAATCTGCGTCCGGGTACCTACACCGTGACCGAGCCGGAGCAGCCGGCCGATACTCGCAACGGCATCACCAATGCCGGCACCGTCGATGGCGTCGTGCACGGCGTGGCCACGCCGCGCGAGACCGTGCCGTCGGCCATCTCCGCGGTGACGCTGGCGGCAGGCGCGCAGTCGGTGGACAACAACTTCGGCGAGATCGCCGACACGCCCGACCTGGTGGTCAGCAAGGTGGCCGACCCGGCCAAGTTCACCGTCAACAACACCGGCAACTACACCATCAGCGTGCGCAACGTCGGCCCGCGCCCGACCGCGGGCGCCTACCAGGTGCACGATCGCCTGCCCGCCGGCGTGACCCTGGCGGCGACGCCGACCGGCACCGGCTGGACCTGCACCGGTGCCATCGGTGCGGACCGTTTCAGCTGCGATAGCAGCGAGCTCATCGCGCCCGGTCAGACCTCCACCTCGCGCATCCAGGTGCAGGTCAACGTGGCCGCTGCCGCCGCGACCGGCAGCCCGGTCAACAACGCGGTGCTGGTGCAGGGCGGCGGCGAGGATGCCGCGCATGGCCCGAGCAGCGACGAGCGCGCCGCCTTCGACGGCGACGTCACCCAGCTGCCGGTGTGCGACCCGGCCATCACCCAGAATGCCTGCCGCCTGCCCACCCAGGTGCAGCTGGCCGCCTCGGTGTCGGGCACGGTGTGGTTCGACGTCGGCAGCGAAGAGCGCCTGCTCGACGGCGGCGACCAGCGCCTGCAGGGCTGGATCGTGGAGCTGTTCGATCCGGCCAGCGGCCAGGTGGTCAAGTCAGCCGTCACCGGCGCCGATGGCAGCTACCGCATCGGCGACGTGATCCCTGGACAGAAGTGGAAGCTGCGCTTCCGCCATCCGACCTCCGGGGCGGTGTGGGGCTGGCCGGTGAGCGGGGAGACCGCCTCCGGGCCGGTGGCGCCGTGCGCGGCCGATGCCGCCATCGCCAACGGTTCCACCAGCTCGTGCCGCGTTAGCGATGCCGGCGTCAGCGAGCTGGAGGTGGTGCTCAAGGCCGGCGAGAACCTGCCGCAGCAGAGCCTGCCGGTGGATCCGTCCGGCGTGGTCTACGACTCGGTCACCCGCGACCCGGTGCCCGGCTCGATCGTCACCCTGGCGCCGCTGGGCACCTGCGCCGGCTTCGACCCGGCCACCAGCCTGCTCAATGCCGGGGCCGGCGGCTATCGCATCGACGGCACCTCGGTGTCGATGACGGTGGGCAGCGACGGTTTCTACCAGTTCCTGTTCGGGCCGGCGGCACCGGCGCGCTGCGAGTTCCAGCTGACGGTGACGCCGCCGGGCGGCTACACCTTCGCCTCGACGCTGATCCCGGCCGAGCAGCAACCACTGTCGCCGCCGGGCGCCGGTGGCGACCGCTACGACGTGCAGCCCAACGCGCAGGCGCCGACCGGCGCGGTCGGCACCGCCACCCAGTACTACCTGAGCCTGTTCGCCGGCTCGGGCACGGCCAACATCGTGCACAACCACATCCCGCTGGACACCTCGGTGGCCACCGGCCTGTCGATCACCAAGACCGGCGACCGCCAGACCGCCGAGATCGGCGACACCGTGCAGTACACGATCACCATCCGCCAGACCGCGGGCAGCCCGCTGCAGACGGTCAACGTGGTCGATCGCCTGCCGCGCGGCTTCACCTATATCGAGGGCACCGCGCGCGCCAACGGCGTGGCCGTGGCCGAGCCGCTGGGCAAGCCCGGCCCGACGCTGGGCTTCACCACCGGCCCGATTCAGGTCGGCCAGCAGATCGTGCTGACCTACCGGGTGCGCGTGGGCGTGGGTGCGCAGCAGGGCGACGGCATCAACCGCGCCCAGGCGCATGGCTGCTCGATCGCCGGCGGCTGTGTCGATCCGGTCTCGCTGCAGCCGCTGCCCGGCTCGCTGCCATCCAACCAGGCGCAGTACCGCGTGCGCGTCACCGGCGGCGTGTTCACCGAGGAAGGCTGCGTGCTCGGCAAGGTGTTCGTGGACTGCAACAACAACCACGTGCAGGACCCGGAGGAGATCGGCATTCCCGGCGTGCGCCTGTACTTCGAGGACGGTACCTGGGTCATCAGCGATGCGGAGGGCAAGTACAGCTACTGCGGCCTGCCGCCGCAGAGCCACACGCTGAAGGTGGACGCCAGCACGCTGCCGGTCGGCTCGCGCCTGACCACCAGCTCCAACCGCAACCTGGGTGATGCCGACAGCCTGTTCATCGATCTCAAGAACGGCGAGCTGCATCGCGCCGACTTCATCGAGGGCAGCTGCTCCAACCCGGTGATCGAGCAGGTCAAGGCCCGCCGCACCCAGGGTGAGGTGCGTGCGCCGGAGACCGAGGCCGGGCAGGCGCCGCTGCGCTTCAGCAGCAAGCCGCCGCGCGCGCCGCAGCAGGCCACCGACTCGTCCAACCAGCAACCCATCGTCAAGCCACGCGGGACTGAGCCTCCCAGTGCATCCGCCACCCCGGAGGTGCAGCCATGAGCCGGTCCGTCACGATGACCCGCATGCCGCGGGCGACCCTGCTGGCCTGCGCGCTGGCGGCGATGCCTGCGCTGGCGCAAAACGTGGGCAGCAGCCGCTTCACCCCGGTGCTGGGCGAGGCCGGCACGCTGTACCCGCAGACCCCGTCCGGCACCGATGCCGCGCCGCAGAGCCTGGCCGCGCGCTCGGGCAAGGTCGACTACAGCGTCAACCAGGGCGTGGACCAGGTGCTGGTGGAGGTGGACCGCGACGGCGCCCCGGCCGACGGCCAGAGCCCTGTGCACGTGAAGGTGCAGTTGCTCGGCGGCGATGGCAAGCCGCTGGCCGGCACGTCCTTCGCCACCATCGAGAACAGCGGCGGGCGCATCCTGCTGCCGGGTTCGCGTACCGACGAGCTGGGCCCGGGCGCGGCCGACGCCGACAAGGTCACCCCCGGCGTGCAGCTGCCGGTGGAGAACGGGTTCGCCGAGTTCGACCTGCTGGCGCCTGACCAGCCGCAGGACGTGGTGCTGCGCATCACCGCCGGCGGCCAGAGCGCAGAGGGCACCATCGGCTTCGTGCCGGAGATGCGCGAGATGATCGCCACCGGCCTGATCGAGGGCGTGGTCAATTTCCGCCGCCGCGACAACAGCGGCATCATCGCCCCGGTCGACCACGACGACGCGTTCGAGCGCGACATCCGCCGCTGGGAGAAGCAGTTCAACAACGGCAAGGCCAACGGTGCCGCGCGTGCCGCGTTCTTCGTCAAGGGCACGATCAAGGGTGAGTACCTGCTGACCGCGGCCTACGACTCCGACAAGGACGTGCGGGCGCGCCTGCTGCGCGACATCCAACCGGAGGAGTTCTACCCGGTGTACGGCGATGCGTCGTTGCGCGGCTTCGATGCGCGCTCGGCCGAGCGCCTGTACGTGCGCGTGGACAAGGACCGCAGCTACCTGCTGTACGGCGACTTCCAGACCGGCGACAACATCGCCACGCAGACCGGTGTCGACTTCGGCACGCAGGCGGGCCAGCGCGTGCTGGGCACCTACAACCGCACCGCGACCGGCCTGGGCTGGCATTTCGAAAATGCGCGCGTGCGCGGCAACGTCTTCGCCATTGAGGACTCGCTGCGCCAGGTGATCGAGGAACTGCCGGCCGCCGGCAGCGGTCCCTACGGCCTGCGCAACAACGCGGT
>JAFADB010000007.1 GCA_023425225.1 Pseudomonadota bacterium | reverse complement strand
CCCGGGCACAGCCTTTGCGTTTGCCGCACCAGCCCGCACAATCGCCGCACATGATTGCATCCGTCCACCACCTCGCCGAAGTGGCGCCCGAGCTGTCCAGCGGCCTGTGGCTGCTGGCGCTGGACTGGCTGATCCGCGTGGTGGCGTTGTGCTGGATTCCTTCGCGCACCACGCCGGGCGCGGCGCGCAGCTGGCTGCTGCTGATCGGCTTCGTGCCGGTGCTCGGGTTGCCGCTGTACCTGCTGTTCGGCCATCCGTGGCTCTCGCGCGAGCGCATCCTGCGACAGGCGCAGGCCTCGCAGGTGATCCGCGAGCAGCAGGCCCCGCTGGACCAGCTGCGCTGGACACCCGTCCCGGGCACCAGCGCGGCGGAGATGGTGCCGCTGGTGGAGAACCAGGGCGACTTCATGCCCACCCGCGGCAATGCCGTCGCATTGATGGGCGACTACACGTCCTCGCTGCGCGCGCTGATCGATGACATCGACGGCGCGCACAAGCGCGTGCACCTGCTGTACTACCTGATGTACGACGACGCGGTCGGCGATGCGGTGGTGGCGGCGCTGGAACGTGCGGTCAAGCGCGGCGTGCGCTGCCGGCTGCTGCTGGACGCGGTGGGCGCCAAGCGCGGCCTGAAGCGCTACCGCAAGCGTCTGCAGGCCGCCGGCGTGGACGTGCAGGCGCTGCTGCCGGGCGGCCTGCGCTGGCGCCGCAGCGGACGCATGGACCTGCGCAACCACCGCAAGGTGGCGGTGATCGACAACCGCGTGGCCTACGTCGGCTCGCAGAACCTGGCGCTGCCGGACTTCGTCGACCACTGTCCCAACCGCGAGCTGGTCGCGCGCGTGCGCGGGCCGGTGGTCAACCATCTCGAAGCGGTGTTCGCCAGCGACTGGTTCATCGAGACCGGGCAGCGGCTGGTGGTGCTGCCCGAGGCCGAGGCCTGCGAACAGGACGTGGCCGCGCAGCTGCTGCCCAGCGGCCCGGCCTATCCGTTCGAGAACGCGCGCGATGCGGTCAATGCGCTGATCCACTTGGCGCGCAAGCGCATTGTCATGGTCACCCCGTACTTCGTGCCCGACGAGGCCACGCTCAGCGCGTTGCGCATTGCCGCGCTGTCGGGCGTGGACGTGCAGCTGATCCTGTCGGAAAGCAACAACAAGGCGATCACCGCGTGGGCGCAGGAGGCCTACTACGACGAGCTGCTGCGCTGCGGCGTCAAGATCGCGCTGTACCGGCCGCATTTCCTGCATGCCAAGCACCTGAGCGTGGACGACGACATCGCGCTGGTAGGGTCGATCAACCTGGACATCCGCTCGTTCGCGTTGAATGCCGAGATCGGCATGCTGTGCTACGACGCCGGCGTGGTGGCGCGCATGCGCCAGATCGAGTCCGAGTATTTGGCCGATTCGCGGCACGTGCAGGCCGAGGCATGGCGCCAGCGGCCGGCCTGGCGGCGCAGTCGCGAGGGCATCGCGAGGCTGGCCGACGCGTTGATGTGACAGCGCGGTGACCGGCCCGGGTCAAGCCGCACGCCGGACCGGCCGCACTGATGAACGATGGTTCTGAGCGTGGCGCGGGTCGCGGCAGGCCATCGCCTACAATCGGGCGCATGAGCCAGGCGTGTACCGCGGAAGATTTCGATGTCGCCATCGTCGGCGGCGGCGCGGCCGGCGCGCTGGCCGCGATCCAGCTGCTGCGGCGGGCGACCGCGGCGTTGCGCATCGTGCTGGTCGATCCCGGCAGCGGAATCGGCCAGGGCATCGCCTACGCCACGCGCAGGCCGGAGCATCTGCTCAACGTGCCCGCCGGGCGCATGAGCGGGTTTCCCGACGCGCCGGACGATTTCGCCGACTTCCTGCTCGGGACCGAGGCCTGCGCCGGCCTGCCGCGCGAGACACTGGCGCACCGCTACGTTCCGCGCCGGCTATTCGCCGACTACCTGCACGAACGCCTGCGGCAGGCGCGTGCCGATTCGCCGGGCCGCTTCGAGGTCATCCATGACCGGGTGCTCGCGCTGGACGCGGCGGCCGACGGCATCGAGCTGTCGCTGCGCGGCGGCGGCAGACTGCGCGCGGGCCGGGCGATCCTGGCGGTGGGCAACGCGCTGCGTCCGCTGCCGGCGCGCGGCGCGGGCCTGCTGGACGGACGGCACCTCGTCGAGGCCTGGGACAGCGAGGCGCTGGCGGCCTTTCCGGCCGAGGCATCGGTGTGCATCGTCGGCAGCGGGTTGAGCATGGCCGATGCCGCGGTGACGCTGCATGCGCGCGGCCATCGCGGCCCGATCCACGTGGTCTCGCGGCACGCGTTGCTGCCGCTGCCGCACGCCGAGGGTGCGCCGGCGACGTTCGATCCGCAGCCGTTGCTGGCGATGACGCTTCGCCAGCGCCTGCGCGCGCTGCGTGCCCACGCGGCGCGGGCACGTCGCGCCGGCATCCCCTGGCAGAACGTGATGGAGCGCATCCGTCCGCTGGGGCAGATGCTGTGGCGTTCGCTGTCGCACGAGGACCAGCGCCGCTTCCTGCGCCATGCGGTGCGTTACTGGGACGTGCACCGCCACCGCATCGCCGCGCCGGTGCACGATTGCCTGCAGGCGCTGCTGCGCAATGGCCAGCTGCATCTGCACCGCGCACGGCTGGAGACGGTGGCCACCGCCGGCGCCTGCGTGCAGCTCGGCCTCAACCGCGCGTGCGGACCGCTGTACATCGACGCCCACTGCGTGATCAACGCCACCGGCGTGGAGATGCGCGCCCAGGCCATGCGCAATCCGCTGCTGCAGCAACTGGTCGGCAGCGGCGTGGCGGTGGCCGGACCGCACGGCATCGGCGTGGACACCGCCGAGGATGGCAGCCTGGTCGATGCCGACGGCCACGCCGATCCGCGCGTGCGGGTGATCGGCAGCCTGCGCATCGGCCGCCTGTGGGAAAGCCTGGCGATCCCGGAACTGCGGGGACAGGCGCAGCAGGCCGCCATGGCGTGTGCCGGGACGGACGCCGGCGAGCGGTGCGCAGGCACGGAGGCAGGGGCGATGCCAGGAGGACTTGCGCGGCTGCCGTAAAATCGACGGATGGATGTCTCCCATTTGCTCGACCACCTGAACCCCGCCCAGCGCGAGGCCGTTTCCGCACCCCCTGGGCACTATCTGGTGCTGGCCGGCGCCGGCTCCGGCAAGACCCGCGTGCTGACCCACCGCATCGCCTGGCTCAACGAGGTCCATGGCGTGCCCACCCACGGCATCTTCGCGGTGACCTTCACCAACAAGGCCGCCGGCGAGATGCGCCACCGCACCGACCTGCAGCTGCGCAACGGCAGCCGCGGCATGTGGATCGGCACCTTCCACGGCCTGGCGCACCGGCTGCTGCGGCTGCACTGGCACGATGCCAAGCTGCCGGAGAGCTTCCAGGTCATGGACAGCGACGACCAGCTGCGGCTGGTCAAGCGCGTGGCGCAGGCGCTGGAACTGGAGGAAGGCAAGTTCCCGCCCAAGCAGATCGCCTGGTGGATCAACGAGCAGAAGGACGAGGGCCGGCGGCCGCAGCACATCCAGCCCGAGCCGCACGACCACTGGCTGGAGACCATGCGCCAGGCCTACGCCGCCTACCAGGAGCGCTGCGACCGCGCCGGGCTGGTGGATTTCGCCGAGCTGCTGCTGCGCGCGCACGAGCTGCTGCGCGACAACCCGGCGCTGCTGGCGCACTACCGCGCCCGCTTCACCGAGATCCTGGTGGACGAATTCCAGGACACCAACGCCATCCAGTACGCCTTCGTGCGCGTGCTCGCCGGCGACGGTACCGATGGAGGCGGCGGCCACGTGTTCGTGGTCGGCGACGACGACCAGGCCATCTACGGCTGGCGCGGCGCCAAGGTCGAGAACGTGCAGCGCTTCCTCAAGGACTTCCCCGGCGCGCAGGTGATCCGCCTGGAGCAGAACTACCGCTCCAGCGCGAATATCCTGGGCGCGGCCAATGCGGTGATCGCGCACAACCCCGACCGCATCGGCAAGCAGCTGTGGACCGATTCCGGCGACGGCGACCCGATCGACCTGTACGCGGCCTACAACGAGGTCGACGAGGCGCGCTACGTGGTCGAGCGCGCGCGCCAGTGGGTGCGCGACGGCGGCAGCTACGGCGAGGTCGCCGTGCTGTACCGCTCCAACGCGCAGTCGCGCGCGTTCGAAGAGGCGCTGCTGGCCGAGCAGGTGCCGTACCGCGTCTACGGCGGCATGCGCTTCTTCGAGCGCGCCGAGATCCGCGACGCGCTGGCCTACCTGCGGCTGCTGGGTAACCGCAGCGACGATGCCGCGTTCGAGCGCGCGGTCAACACCCCGGCGCGCGGCATCGGCGACCGCACGTTGGACGAGGTGCGGCGGCTGGCGCGCGCGCAGTCGCTGTCGCTGTGGGAGGCGACCATGCTCGCCACCGGCAGCGATACCCTGGCCGGGCGCGCGCGCAATGCGCTGGCCGGCTTCATCACCCTGGTCAACGCGCTGTCGGCCGAGACCGCGCAGATGACCCTGGCCGAGCGCGTGGAGCACGTGCTGCAGCGCTCGGGCCTGCGCGACCACTGGCACAAGGAAGGCCGCGGCGGGCTGGACTCGGAATCGCGCATCGAGAACCTGGACGAACTGGTGTCGGTGGCCTCGCGTTTCGTCCGCCCGGACGACGAAGAGAGCGAGGGCATGACCGAGCTGATCGCCTTCCTGTCCTACGCCTCGCTGGAGGCCGGCGAGGGCCAGGCCCAGGCCGGCGAGGAAGGCGTGCAGCTGATGACGCTGCACTCGGCCAAGGGCCTGGAGTTCCCGCTGGTGTTCCTGGCCGGCATGGAGGACGGGCTGTTCCCCAGTGCGCGCTCTCTGGAGGAAAGCGGGCGGCTGGAGGAGGAACGCCGGCTGGCCTACGTCGGCATCACCCGCGCGCGGCAGAAGCTGGTGCTCAGCTACGCCGAGTCGCGGCGCATCCATGGCCAGGACAACTACAACGTGCCCTCGCGCTTCCTGCGCGAGATCCCGCGCGAACTGCTCAACGAGATCCGGCCCAAGGTGCAGGTCTCGCGCCCGGCCTCGCTGGGCGCGGCACGCAGCTACGGCCACGCCGTGGTCGAGGCGCCGGCGCTCAAGCTCGGAACCGCGGTGGTGCATCCCAAGTTCGGCAGCGGCATCGTCACCGACTACGAGGGCAGCGGCGCGCATGCCCGCGTGCAGGTCAATTTCGACGAGGCCGGCAGCAAGTGGCTGGTGCTGGCCTACGCCAACCTCAGCGTGGCCTAGGCGGATGCGCAGCGAAAAGGACAGGATGCTGGCCGGCGAGCCCTACGCGCCCGGCGACGCGCAACTGCAGGCCGAGCAGGCCGTGGCCAGGCGCTGGATGGCGCGCTACAACGCCGCCGTGGCCGAGCCGGTGGACGTGCGCCATGCGCTGCTGGCCGAACAGCTGGGCGCGGTCGGTGCCGGCACGGTGGTGCGGCCGCCGTTCCATTGCGACTACGGCGGCAACATCCGCCTGGGCGACGGCGTGTTCCTCAACTTCGGCTGCGTGATCCTGGACGTGTGCCCGGTCGAGATCGGCGACCGCACCCAGATCGGCCCGGCGGTGCAGATCTACGCCGCCGACCACCCGCGCGATGCGGCCGAACGGGCCGCCGGGCTGGAGTTCGGGCGGCCGGTGCGGATCGGCCGTGATGTCTGGATCGGCGGCGGCGCCATCGTCCTGCCCGGCGTCAGCATCGGCGACGGCGCGGTGGTGGGTGCCGGCAGCGTGGTCACCCGCGATGTCGCGCCGGGTGCCACGGTGGCTGGCAACCCCGCGCGGCCGATCCGCGGCGCTCGGCCGGCGGACTAACGCCCGTTCAGGTTGTTGAGGCAGAATCGGCAACCAACTCCTCGTGCTCCGAGACTTCCCATGCGCGTCCTGATCCTCTCCGCCCTGATCGCCACGACTGCCGCCTGCACCTGGGTGCCGATCGAATCGGGCGGCAAGGCCGTGCGCGTGCTGCCGCAGGGCACGGTGCCGACCGGCTGCCAGCAGAAGGGCGAGGTGGTGGTGACGGTGAAGAGCAAGGTCGGCTTCTACAACCGCAACGCCCTGCGCGTGCAGGAGGAGCTGGAGACCCTGGCCCGCAACGAGGCGCCCAGCGCCGGCGCCAACGCGGTGCAGGCGCAGGGCCAGCCCAGCGACGGCAGCCAGCGTTTTTCCGCGTTCCAGTGCCCGCCGCGCTGAACCGTTGCCGCCGCCGCGGCCGCCCGGCAGGGCGCCAGATGCGGCAGGGGCCGCGAAAAGCTAGAATGACGCCCCCTTTCGCCTGAACTCTGGCGCCACCCGATGCTCTTCAACAACGTCTCCATCGCGGGACTGGCGCACGTCGATGCGCCCAACACGCTGACCTCCAAGGAAATCAACGAGCGCCTGAAGCCGACCTACGAGCGGCTGGGCATCCACACGGACGTGCTCGGCGACATCGCGGGCATCCATGCCCGGCGCCTGTGGGACGAGGGCATCCAGGCCTCCGACGTGGCCACCGAGGCCGCGCGCAAGGCGCTGGAGGATGCGGGCCTGGAGGTCGGCAAGATCGGCCTGCTGGTCAACACCTCGGTCAGCCGCGACTTCCTGGAGCCGTCCACGGCGAGCATCGTCTCGGGCAACCTGGGCGTGGGCGAGGAGTGCGTGACCTTCGACATCGCCAACGCCTGCCTGGGCTTCATCAACGGCATGGACGTGGCCGCGCGCATGATCGAGCTGGGCGAGATCGACTACGCGCTGGTGGTGGACGGCGAGACCGCCAACCTGGTCTACGAGAAGACGCTGGAGCGCATGACTGCCGCCGACGTCACCGCCGAGGACTTCCGCAACGAGCTGGCCGCGCTGACCCTGGGCTGCGGCGCCGCGGCGATGGTGATGGCGCGCTCGGAGCTGGTGCCGGACGCGCCGCGCTACCGTGGCGGCGTGACCCGCTCGGCCACCGAGTGGAACAAGCTGTGCCGCGGCAACCTGGACCGCATGCTCACCGACACCCGCACGCTGCTGATCGAGGGCATCAAGCTGGCGCAGAAGACCTTCGTCGCCGCGCGCCAGGCGCTGGGCTGGGCGGTGGAGGAGCTGGACCAGTTCGTCATCCATCAGGTCAGCCGCCCGCACACCGCCGCCTTCGTCAAGTCGTTCGGCATCGACCCGGCCAAGGTCATGACCATCTTCGGCGAGCACGGCAACATCGGCCCGGCGTCTGTGCCGATCGTGCTCAGCAAGCTCAAGCAGCTGGGCAAGCTCAAGAAGGGCGACCGCATCGCCTTGCTGGGCATCGGTTCCGGCCTGAACTGCTCGATGGCCGAAGTGGTGTGGTGAGCCGGGCCGCCACGTCCCGCCAGCATGCAGGGCCGGTTCTTCCGGCCCTTTTCACAGGTATCCGCCGATGACCGACGCCCGATTCCCCGGCTACCCCGCCACCCCGCGGCGCTTCGACGTGCGCCCGGGCATCGCCATGAGCTACCTGGACGAAGGTCCGCGCGATGGCGAGGTGGTGGTGATGCTGCACGGCAATCCGTCGTGGAGCTACTACTGGCGCACGCTGGT
>JAFADB010000336.1 GCA_023425225.1 Pseudomonadota bacterium | reverse complement strand
CCTGGCCGAGCTGCCAGCACGCGGCCATCGCCGCGGCCAGGGCGATGAACACGCGCAGGCCGTAGCTGGCCTTCTCGTGGGCCCACAGCCGGCCGAGGCGGGATTCGAGTCGGTTCATGCGTGTCGGAGGAGGGAATGCCGGCCATTATCGCCGCGGCCGCTGCATCGGGGCGATGAAGCCGCGGTGCCGCAGTGGGACAATGGTCACATGCACGATCTCGACCAGGTCTGGCCGCGGCTGGCGCGCTCGACCTTCCGCCAGCGCTTCGCCCTGCGCGGCGCCGAGCTGGACTACCTGCGGCGCAAGGGCCGCGAGCAGGTGCTGGCCCATGCCCGCGACTTCGTCGCCGGCCGCCTGGCGCCGGCGCAGCCGGCACACGACGGCCGGCAGACGCCATGGCGCGGCCACCCCGTGTTCCTTGCCCAGCACGCCACCGCCACCTGCTGCCGCGTGTGCCTGGAGAAGTGGCACGGCATCGCCCGCGGCCACGCGCTGGATGAGGCCGAACAGGCACACGTGCTGGCCGCCATCGCGCGCTGGCTGGACGAGCAGCAGGCCGCCGCCGACGTTGGGGCCGCGGCCACCGGAGACCCGCCCGTGCAGCCGCGGCTGTTGTAGGGTTCGGTTTCCCCTCGTCGCAGGAGAACGCCGTGTCCCGCGTGCTGGCCCTCGCGCTGCTGCTTCTCGTCGTCCGGCCCACCGCGGCCGCCGAGCCGCCGCTGCGCTACGACGATGCCCTGCTGGCCAAGCTGCGCACCGCCGCGCAGGTGATTCCCGGGGCGCGGCCGTCGCAGCTGCGCTACGTCAAGTTCGCCGAGAGTCCGCGCACCTTCGCCGCCACCGTCGAGGGCGGCGACGACACGCCCTACATCCAGGCGCGCACCGCCTACCAGCTGGTGTTTCCGGATGGCTGGATCATGGTCGATGCCGGCATGGACGCGCAGGTGCACCGCTTCTTCGGCCGCGGCGGCGAGGAACCGTACGATGCGGCCGCCAACGCGCGCATCCAGCAGGCCCTGCTCGGCGCGCGCGAGATCCTGATCACCCACGAGCATGGCGACCACGTCGCCGGCGTGCTGCGCTCGCCGCACTACGCGCAGCTGGCGCCCAAGACGCTGCTGACGCAGCGCCAGGTGCGCACGCTGATCGACGACCCGCAGATGCCCGAGCTGCGCATGCGCCCGGAGCAGTACCGCGACTTCATGGTGGTGGACTTCCACGATGTGCTGCCGGTGGCGCCCGGCGTGGCGCTGGTGCAGGCGCCGGGGCACACGCCCGGCGAGGTCATGGTCTACGCGAGGCTCGACGAAGGCCGCGAGTACCTCATCACCGGCGACGTCAGCTGGAGCTATGTCGGCATCGACCAGAAGCGGCTCAAGCCCAGGGCGCAGATCGAGCGCATCGGCGAGGACCCGGTGCGCATCGCCTTCCAGCTCGACTGGCTCAACGGCCTGCAGGCGCAGGGCATCCAGCTGCTGGTCAACCACGACGACATCGTGCAGCCGCGGCTGGTCGAGCGCGGCGTGCTGCAACGGGGACTGCTGCTGGATCCGCCCGACTGAGGCTGGGGACGTGCCGGCCACACCGGGCGTGCAACGCTGTTTTGCCTGTCCCGCGCGCGGTGGCGTCCGGGGGCGCGGCTATGATGCGGGCTCCCTGCCGGAGCCCGACCATGCCCATGCGCCCGATCACCGCCCGTCTGTGCCTGATGCTCGCTTTGGCCGCCGCCGCCTCGCCGGCGATCGCGCAGGACGCCGCTTCCGGCGCCGTCGCGGACGAGCGCACCGTGCAGCAGATGACTACCTGGCGCCGGGATTTCCACCAGCACCCCGAGCTGGGCGGGCAGGAAGTCCGCACCGCCGGAAAGGTCGCCGACGAGCTGCGCCGGCTGGGGCTGCAGCCGCGCACCGGGCTGGCGCACACCGGCGTGGTCGCCGTGCTCAAGGGCGGCCGCCCGGGCCCGCGCATCGCCCTGCGCGCCGACATGGACGCGCTGCCGGTGAAGGAGGAGACCGGCCTGCCGTTCGCTTCCACCGCCACCACCACCTATCGCGGCCAGCCGGTCGGGGTGATGCACGCCTGCGGCCACGACATGCACGTGGCCATCCTGCTCGGCGTGGCGCGCACGCTGGCCGCGCGCCGCGACACCCTGCCGGGCGAGGTGATGTTCATCTTCCAGCCCTCGGAGGAAGGACCGGCCGAACCCGGCGCGCCGTTCGGCGCGAAGATGATGCTCGACGAGGGCGTGTGGGCCGATTTCAAGCCCGAGGCAGTGTTCGGCCTGCACGTGTGGGCCGGCCTGCACACCGGCCAGGTCGGCTTCCGCAGCGGACCGTCGCTGGCCAGCGCCGACGAATGGACGCTGACGGTGAAGGGGCGCCAGACCCATGGCTCGCGGCCGTGGGACGGCGTCGATCCGATCACGATCGGCGCGCAGATCCTGCTCGGCACGCAGAGCCTGATCGCGCGCCAGGTCAACATCGCCACCACCCCGGTGGTGCTCACCGCCGGCCAGTTCAACGCCGGCGTGCGCTTCAACATCATCCCCGAGCAGGCCACGCTGGTGGGCACGCTGCGCACCTTCGACGCGGCGGTGCGCGAGGACGTGATCGCGCGCTTCCGCCGTACCGCAGAGGACTATGCCCATGCCGGCGGCGGCAGCGCCGAGCTGCAGGTGATCAGCAACGCGCCGGCGACGGTCAACGACCCCGCGCTGGCGCGGCGGGTGACGCCGTCGCTGCAGCGCGCGGTGGGCGCGGACAACGTGGTGGAAATGCCGCTGGTGACCGTGGCCGAGGACTTCGCCCAGTTCGCCGACGAAGTGCCGGGTGCCTACTTCTTCGTCGGCACCACGCCGGCCGGCCAGGATCCGGCCACCATGCCGATCAACCACTCGCCGCTGTACGCGCCGGACGAGGCCGCGCTGCAGGTGGGAGCCACGGCGATGCTGCAGGTGGCGCTGGATTACCTGCAGGGCCAGCCGTAGCGGGAACGACAGGAGCAGCGTGCGCCGCGAGGCCTGGCCGGGATCTGGTTGGTATCAGGTGTCAGTCCAAGCGCCAGCCCGTGCGTATCTGTCAGTCGTCGTCCCCGCGAAGGCGGGGACCCAGCGACTTTAGCGTGTGCCACGGCAAGGCACTGGGTCCCCGCCTTCGCGGGGACGACGGTCGGTTTCGATACGGAAACTGACAGTTGGCGTCCCTCAGATCCCAGATCCTGGCCAGGCCTCGCGCCGCCCCCGCGACCCGCGACGCTTCTTACCGCGCCTGCTCGCGCTCGATCGCGCGCCAGCCGATGTCGTGGCGGTGGAACTCGTGGGCCCAGTGGATCGCGTCCACGCCGGCATAGGCATTGCGCTGCGCGTCCGACACGCTGCCGCCCAGCGCGGCCACGCACAGCACGCGGCCGCCGGCGCTGACCACGTTGCCCTGCGCATCCAGCGCGGTGCCGGCATGGAACACCTTGGCGCCGGCCGGCACCGCGTCCAGCCCGGTGATGACGTCGCCGGTGATCGGCGATTCGGGGTACGGCCGGGCCGCCATCACCACGCCCAGCGAGGGCTGCGGGGTCCACTGCGCCTCGGTCTCGTGCAGCCGGCCGTCGATCGCCGCCTCGACCAGCTCCACCAGGTCCGACTGCAGGCGCAGCATCACCGGCTGCGTCTCCGGGTCGCCGAAGCGCACGTTGAACTCGATCACCTTCGGCGCGCCGGTCTTGTCGATCATCAGCCCGGCGTAGAGGAAGCCGGTGAACGGCACGCCGTCGGCGATCATGCCGGCCACGGTCGGCTCCACCACCTCGCGCATCACCCGCGCGTGCACCTCGGGGGTGACCACCGGCGCCGGCGAGTACGCGCCCATGCCGCCGGTGTTGGGGCCGGTGTCGCCGTCGCCGACGCGTTTGTGGTCCTGCGAAGTCGCCATCGGCAGGGCGGTGGCGCCATCGACCATCGAGATGAAGCTGGCCTCCTCGCCGTCGAGGAACTCCTCGATCACCACCCGCGCGCCGGCGTCGCCGAAGGCGTTGCCCGAGAGCATGTCGCGCACCGCGGCCTCGGCTTCTTCCAGCGTCGTCGCCACGATCACGCCCTTGCCGGCGGCCAGGCCGTCGGCCTTGATGACGATCGGCGCGCCATGCGTGCGCAGGTAGTCCAGCGCCGGCTCGATCTCGGTGAACACGCCGTAGAACGCGGTGGGGATGCCGTGGCGGGCGAGGAAGTCCTTGGCGAAGGCCTTGCTGCCCTCCAGCTGCGCGGCGGCGGCGGTGGGCCCGAAGATGCGCAGCCCGGCGGCG
>JAFADB010000238.1 GCA_023425225.1 Pseudomonadota bacterium | reverse complement strand
CCTGTAGACCAGGAACACGTTCATGCCACCCAGTTCTTCCAGGTACTTGCCTTCGACCGGGTCGAGGAACAGCACCTGCGAGCAGCCCTGTGCCTGCGCCTTCTGCTGCGGCAGCAGCGACGCCGCATAGTTGCCACCGCACTTGGCGGCACCGGTGCCGCCCTTGGCCGCACGCGCGTATTCGGTGGACAGCCAGATCGACACCGGGGCAACGCCCTTGGCGAAGTACGGGCCGGCCGGGCTGGCGATGACGTAGTAGCCGGCCTTCTGCGCCGCGCGCACGCCGAGGAAGGCCTCGGTGGCGATCATGAACGGACGGAAGTACAGGCTGGTCTCCGGTGCCGACGGCACCCAGTCGCCGTCCACCGCGATCAGCTGGCGCAGCGACTCGGTGAACTCGGCCACCGGCAGCTGCGGCAGCGCCAGGCGCGCGGCCGAGCGCTGCAGGCGCGCGCCGTTGGCGTCGGGGCGGAAGGTCCAGATCGAGCCGTCGGCATGGCGGTAGGCCTTGATGCCCTCGAAGATCTCCTGGCCGTAGTGCAGCACCGAGGCCGCCGGGTCGAGGGCCAGCGGACCGTAGGGCTGTACCCGCGCGTCGTGCCAGCCGGCCTCGCGGTCCCAGTCGATGGCCACCATGTGGTCGGTGAAATGCAGGCCGAAGCCCGGCGCGGCGAGCACCAGGTCGCGCTCGGCGGCGGTCTTGGCGTGATCGGACCGGGTCACCCGGTAACTCAGTGGAGCGGCAGCAGCGACAGCGTTCATCGAATTCCTTCCAGAAGAATGGTGCAGCACATCCAGAAAGCCGGCGCCGGACCCGCGCGCCGGCCGTTTCACAATATTCCGTTCACAACATCCCGGTCTCGAGCCTGGCCGACTCGGACATCATGTGGCGCCCCCACGGCGGGTCGAACACCAGCTCGACGTCGGCCTCGGCCACGGTGGGGATCATCTCCAGCTTGGCGCGCACGTCGTCGACCAGGATCTCGCCCATGCCGCAGCCCGGGGCGGTCAGCGTCATGCGCACCGACACCTTGCGCCGGCCATCGTCGCCATGCTCGACGCTGGCCTCGTAGATGAGCCCGAGATCGACGATGTTGAACGGGATTTCCGGGTCGAAGCAGGTGCGCAACTGCTGCCACACCAGCTTTTCCACGTCTTCGTCGCCGGCATCGTCCGGCAGCTCCAGGCCCGGCGGCGGCTCCTTGCCGATGGCATCGCCGTCCTTGCCGGCGATGCGGAACAGGTTGCCCTCCACGAACACGGTATAGCTGCCACCCAGCGCCTGGGTGATGTAGCCGTAGCTGCCGGCGGGCAGGGTCACGGTATCGCCCTGCGGCACCATGACGGCCTCGCAATCGCGTTCGAATTGGATGGGTTCGCTGCTGCGTGAGTACATGGAGACGATATCGGGGGCGGTCGGCGCGAGGGCAAGACCCGCATTTTATCCCGCCTGCACGAAATAGACCTTATCCTGTACGGGTTTTCCAGGAATTCCCGATGCCCGCCTCTCCCGCTCCGGCCAGATCGCACCACTGGCTCTGGCCCCTGCTGCTGTTGCTGGGCGCCGTCACCGTCTCCATCGCCTGGATCATGCTCGCCCTGGCCAGCGGCCGCCAGTCGGGCTGGATGGCCGTCGTGGCCGGGCTGGAATCGGCTTGGATGCTGCGCCTGGGTGGGCTGCGCCGGCGCGGCGCGCGCATCCTGGTCGCCCTGGCGGCCACCATCGCCGTGATCGTGGCCGCCAACTGGGGCATCGCCTCGGCGCACATCAGCGGCGCCATGGGGCTGGACCTGTGGAGCTCGATGCTGAAGATGGGCCCGTACTACGCCTGGACGCTCTCGGCCCTGGCCAATACCCCGCTCGACCTGCTGTGGATGCCGCTGGCCCTGGCCGTGGCCGCCTTCGCCGCACGCTGAACCCCGGCTCCGGACCCGCTTCCCGGCCGCGTCAACCGCGCCGGCGGCCATGCGTTTCCCATGACGTGACCACCCGGGAAGCTATGCTGTGCTGGTGAGCCCACCCACCCTGGAAACCGAGGAAACCCCCGCGCCGGCAGCCGCCGTGTCGCTGGAAGCGTTCCTGGCCGGCATCGGCCCGCGCGCCTTCCGCTTCGCCGAGGCGGGACTGCGCCAGCGCGAGGACGCGCTGGACGCGGTGCAGGATGCGATGGTCAAGCTGCTGTCCTACCGCGACCGTCCGGCCGAGGAATGGACCCCGCTGTTCTGGAGCATCCTGCGCAGCCGCATCATCGACCTGCAGCGCCGGCGCAGTTTCCGCCTGCGCTTCTGGGCGCCGGCCAACGACGCCGACGACAACCCGGTGGACTGGGCCGACGGCGGCGCCGGACCGGCGCAGCGCCACGAGCAGCAGCAGGCCTATGCGCGCATGGTGGAGGCGCTGCGCATGCTGCCGGCCCGGCAGCGCGAAGCCTTCACCCTGCGCGTGCTCGAGGAGCTGGACGTGGCCACCACCGCCAAGGCCATGGGCTGCTCGGAAGGCTCGGTCAAGACCCATCTTTCGCGCGCCCGCGATGCGCTGAAGCAACAACTGGAGGACTTCCGGTGAACCGCGAACACGACGACCACGATTTCGACCGCCGCCTGCGTGCCCTGCACGCCACGGCGCTGGGTGCGACATCGCCACAGACGCTGGCACGGTTGCGACTGGCCCGGCAGCAGGCCACGGCGGCGCCGGCGGCGCGCCACGGCCAGCGCTGGCTGCTGGCGGCACTGCCTGCAGTGCTGGCGGTCGCCTTCGGCCTGCACCTGACGCTGCGGCCGGCGGTCGTGCCGCCGCCATCCAGCCCGCTGCAGGCCAGCGTGGCGGCCGACGCGTTCGAGGACACCGACGCGCTGCCGCTGGAAGAAAACCCCGATCTGTATGTCTGGCTGGGTTCCACCTCGCTGGCGATGGAATGACGCCCATGAAACCGTCCCCCCTCCTGCTTTCCCTGCTCCTGGCCGCCTTCGCCGCTCCGGCACTGGCAGCGCCCCCGCCGCCACCCGCGCAGCCCAAGCGCGGAACGCCGCCGCCTGCGCTGCCCGAATGGGAGCGACTGACCCCGCAACAGCGCGACGTGCTGGTCGGTGCGGTCCGGGAGCGCTGGGATTCCTCGCCCGAGCAGCGCGCACGCATGTACGAGCACGCCCAGCGCTGGCAGCAGATGACGCCCGAACAGCGCGCGAGCGCGCGCGCCGGCATCAGCCGCTATGAGCACATGTCGCCCGAGCAGCGCCAGCGCAGCCGCATCATCTTCATCAAGACCCGTGACCTGCCGCCCGAGCAGCGCAAACAGTGGTTCGATCGCTGGCAGCGGATGACGCCCGAGCAGCGCAAGCAGTGGCTGCAGGAGAACGGCGGCAACGGCAGTCCGGACTGAGCGGCGCGGGTCGAGGCGACAACTCCCGTCCCGCCACCGGCCGCGCATCGGCCGGCTTGCCGCTGCCGCCGCGTCTGTCGTTCTTCTCAACGGCGGCCAGCGAGCGGATCAGAAACGTTGCAACAACCTCAGTGCAGGGTCGTGCTCTGCGGATCCAGGCGGTCGAGCACGCCCTGCATGGCGCTGTCGAACGCGCCATCGCTGGCATGCGGACGCAGCCGGCCCAGCCGCACCATCACCGCCAGCTCCTCGGGCGAAGCGACGCAGAAGCGCACGCCGCGGCGGTTGACGAACAGCAGCCGGGAGGAAATCGGGCTCACCCAGGAGAGCTTGCCGGCCTGCACCTTGCCGTCCTTCTCGACGAAGTCCAGCCAGGTGCCGACGCTCATCTTGCGGAAGCGCTCGGCGTCGCCGTCGTCGAACTCCTGGTCCTCGCTGGTCGCGGCCGCCAGCTGGATCGACGGGCTTTCCTGCGGCGGCGGCGGCAGTGCCACCTGCGGCAATTCCGGCAGCGGCTTCTCCGCCTCCGGCCGGCGCTCGGAAACCGCCTGCAGCGTGTCGTGCAGCGCATCCACGGCCGTCGACACCGCATCGCCATGCAGGCCGACGCTGGTGAACACCTTGCGCAGGCCCGGCTGCCAGGCCTGCAGCCACGGCTTGCCGATGACGTGCCGGCGGGCCTCGCCCAGTTCCTCGAGCAGGCCGTCGGCCAGCGCCAGCGATTCCTGCACGCCGGCGCCGTCGTCGCCTTCGCGCAGGATGGCCATGGTCAGGTGATGGATCCACGGCTGGCGCAGGAAGTCCTCCAGCGCCTGCGGCAGCGCCATCGTGCCGATGCGGCTTTCCAGCTCGGCGGTGGCGCGGGTACGCGCCAGCTCGAGCTTCTCCTGGCCGCGCTGGGTCTCGGCCGCGCGGCGTTCGGCGATCTCGATGCGGCGCCGGTGCTGGGCCAGGAACTCGCGGAACTCCTCCTCCAGCGTGAGGAAGATCGCCATGTTCTCGTTGAACTCGGCCACCAGGCGGTCCACGACCTCCTCGACCTTGCCCATCAGCACCCGCTCGGCCGGGCTCTCGCCGGTATTGCCCTCGCAGGCCTCGGCCAGCGAGTTGAGCAGGCGCCGCGCCGGATGGGTCTTCTGCACGAACATCTTGCGGTCGAGCATGGCGACCTTGACGAAAGGCACCACCAGCCGGCCGATCAACTCGCGCGAGCGGCCCTCCAGGTCGCGCTCGTCGAGCATGACGTCGAACAGCATGCCGACCAGGTCGATGGCGTCCTCGTCCATCGGATCCAGGCGCGCGTTGGCCGGATCCACGCCCAGCTGGGTGGCATTGGACAGCACCTCGCTCTTGAGCCGCTGCGCCAGCGACTCGCCCTCGTTGCCCAGCGCCGCGTTGAGCGTGGCACTGGGCGTGGCCTGCAGCAGCGACAGCACCGACAGCATCTCGCGCTGGGTCAGCGGACGCTGCTGGCCCACCGCCACCGTCGCCGCGGCCGCCGCGCTCTCGCGGGCGCTGCGGGTCTGCTGCAGCAACTCGTGCAGGGCTTCCAGCAGCAGGCCCTGGTTGCCGCCGGCGACGTCGCCGAGACCCTCCGCCAGCGATGACGGCGCGGCGAAACCCTCGCCGGCCGCACCGCCCTGCATCCTGCCGCGGCTCTCGGCCCAGCGGCTGACGAAACGTTCCGCCCAGGCCGGAGCGCTGGCCTGTCCTTCGTAATCGTCGGCCAAGGTCGCACCGGCGTCCGGCTCGCGGCCGGGCATGCCGGGCGCCTGCGATGCCGGTCGCGGCGGCGGCGGCGCGCGGCGCGGCTGCGAAATGGCGGGCATCACGCCGGCCTGGGCCAGGCGCTCGTCCAGCTGACGGTAGAGCTTGCCGATGACCCCGACCAGGTCGCGCTCGCACAGCTTGATCAGCACCAGCCGCACTTCCGGCGCCAGGTCGCTGGTGGCGAAGGCCTCGTGCACGGCCACGCCGATATGCTCGGGCCCGATGGGATTGGTGTCCGGATCCAGTTCCAGGCCGCCGGCGATCGCGCCCAGCCGCAGGTCCAGGTGCGACAGCACCTGCTTGCATTCGCGCGCCAGCACCGAGGCCAGGTTGCGCGCGGCCAGCCGCGACTCCAGCTCGTGCTCGGGCACCAGCGCCAGACCCTCGGTGGCGGCTCCGGACAGCGCCGCCTCGGCGGAGGACGGCGTGCCGGCTTCCAGCGCCTTCCAGGCCTCGTCCAAGTGCGCGCGGAAGCGCTGCGCGATCTCCTCGCGGCGGCGGCGCAGTTCGCGCATGCCATCCAGGAACAGCAGCTGCGATGCCCCGGCGGTCTCGGCGCGATCGAACAGCACGTCGTCGAAATGCGCCACCGCGGTGGCGAAGCCCTGCGCCAGCACGGGCACGATGGACTCGTACGCCTGCGTGAGCAGGCGCGGATCGCGGCCAGGATGTCCGGACGTGCTGGGCATGGCGGTCATGCGCAAAGGCTCCTCACCTTTGCAGGCGATCTCGAATCAGGGACGGGAAAAAGCGGGCACTCCCCAAGCATCCGCTAGGGAATGGTAGGCGCAGGAACGCGTACATGAATGTGATGAAATCCGCATTTCCCCCTCGTGCCGTGAAGCGCCCTGCCTAGTTCCCCATCGTAATGCGCATCCATGCCTTGGGTCCTGCGCGACAGCGTCGGGCAGCGGCGGCGATTAAGCAAGCCCTTCATGCCGGCTGCACATGCTCCAGTTCGTCGACCACGCCCTGCATGGCGCTGTAGAACGCGTCGCCATCGCGATGCAGGCGCAACCGGTCCAGCCAGACCATCATCGCCAGCTCTTCCGGCGAGGCCACGCACAGGCGACCGCCGCGCCGGTTGACGAACATCAGGCGGCCCGAGATCGGGCTGGTCCATGCCAGCTTGCCGGACTGGACCCGCCCCTCGCGGTCGACGAAATCCAGCCACGTGCCGGTCGCCAGGGCACGGAAGTAGTCCGCGGTGACGTGGTCGAACTCGGCCGCCTCAGGATCATCGAGCAGCGGCGTCAGCGTTTCGCCGCCCGGTTCGGCCGGTTGCACCGGCGCCGCCAGCGGCAGTGCCGGCGCGGGAGCCGCCGGTTCGGACACGGCACCGGGCTGCAGCGCGCGGTGCAGCTGCCGCAGCGCGCCTTCGGCCTGCGGGCCCGACAGC
>JAFADB010000270.1 GCA_023425225.1 Pseudomonadota bacterium | reverse complement strand
TAGTCGCGTTCGGAAAGGATGCCGGCCAGCCGCGTGCCCTGCATCACCAGCACCGCGCCGACGCCCTTTTCGGCCATCAGCCGGATCGCCTCGATCACGGCGGCGTCGGGCGCCACCGCAAAGACCTCAGCGCCCCTCTTTGCCGCCAGCAACTGCCGTACCGTGGACATGCTCGTGCACTCCTGCGCCGGGTGGTGCGGCGGAGCATACCTTCGTCGCCGGTTGCCAGGTGTCAACGAGATACAGCGGCCGCTGCTTGGATTCCAGGTACAGCCGTCCCAGGTACTCGCCGATCATTCCCAGCGCGATCAGCTGCGTCCCACCGAGCAGCAGGATCACCGCCATCATCGTCGGCCAGCCGGCGACCGGATCGCCCCACATCGCCGCCTTGAACAGGATCCACGCGGCATAGGCGAACGCCAGCAGCGCCGTGGCCAGGCCCACATAGGTGGCCACCCGCAGCGGCGCGGTGGAGAAACTGGTCACGCCTTCCAGCGCGAAGTTCCACAACCGCCACACGCTGAACTTGCTGGCCCCGGCCAATCGCGGCTGCCGGCGGTAGGCGAGCGCACGCTGGCGGAAGCCCACCCAGCCGAACAACCCCTTCATGAACCGATGCCGCTCGCGCAGTTGCCGTAGCGCCGACAGCGCCACCGGCGACAACAGGCGGAAATCGCCGGTATCGGCGGGAATGGGCGTCTTCGACAGCCGCCCGATGACGCGGTAGAACGCGGCCGCGGTGCCGCGCTTGAACCAGCCCTCGCCTTCGCGGGCGATGCGCGTGCCGTGGACGTTGTCGTAGCCTTCGCGCCAGCACTCCACGAACTGCGGAATCAGTTCGGGCGGATCCTGGCCATCCGCATCCAGGATCAGGGCCGCGCCCTCCTCGACCTGGTCCAGTCCCGCCGTCAGCGCGGCCTCCTTGCCGAAGTTGCGCGACAGCCGCAGGCCGGCGACCGCCGGATCCGCGGCGGCCAGCGCCTGGATGACCTCCCAGGTGCCATCGACGCTGCCGTCGTCGACATAGAGCACGCTCGCCTCGACATCCTGCAAGTGCCCGAGCGCCGCGGCGATCCGCGGATGCAGCAGCGGCAAGCTGGCGGCCTCGTTGCAGGCGGCGACCACCACGGTGAGCCTGTCGCGCCGGGTCGCGCGGTGCCGTTCGGGATCGATGTGGTCCATGCCTCAATGTCCCCGCTGCAGGTAGGCGGGCCCGCCGAGCTGGCGCGCCTGGCGCTGGATCCAGGCCGCGCGGCGCTGCACGTACGGCCCGGGATGACGCGCATCGTAGCGTCGCGGCGCGGGCAGCACCGCCGCCAGCAATGCGCTTTCGCCCGGCGTCAACCGCGACGCGTCCTTGCCCCAGAACTGGTGCGCGGCGGCCTGCGCGCCGTAGATGCCATCGCCGAACTCGGCCACGTTTGCATAGACCTCCAGGATCCGCTGCTTCGGCCATACCAGCTCGATCAACAGGGTGTACCAGGCCTCCAGCCCCTTGCGCAGCCAACTGCGCCCCTGCCACAGGAAGAGGTTCTTGGCGACCTGCTGGCTGATCGTGCTGGCCCCGCGCAGGCGACCGCCCTGGGCATTGTGCCGCTGCGCCTTCTCGATCGCCTCCAGGTCGAAGCCGTGGTGGAACGGGAACCGCTGGTCCTCGGCCGCCACCATCGAGATCGGCAGGCTGGGCGCGATACGCTCCAGATCGCGCCACTGGTAGTGAAGACGGAAGTCCCATTCACCCTGCCCCCAGGCACGGAGCTGGCGTTCGGCCATCATCGCCGACAGCGGCGGATCGACGAAGCGCAGGACCAGCACCTGCAGCAGACTCGCCGCCGCGAACAGGAGCGGCAGCGCCAGCACCCAGCGCAGCCAACGGCGGACGCGCCGCGCCGGCTTGTGGATTTCCGCGTCCATCCCCATCTCGGTCATGTCTGAAAGCCCTGGTATGCCGCCGCCATTATCCGGCAGCGCACCGGTTTTGGTTTCTCCTCCCTGATGGCCCCATTCCAATGAAAGACCATGATCAGCTGCAGCGGTTCCTGCTGCCCGACGCGGGCGTCCGCGGCGTCCATGTCGATTTGCACGACACCTGGACCGGGCTGCTGTCGCATGCCTCCTATTCCCCCGCCGTCCAGCAGTTGCTCGGCGAAGCGTGCGCCGCGGCAAGCCTGTTCACCGGCCACACCAAGATCGACGGCCGCCTTTCGGTGCAGATCCGGGGCGACCACCCGGCCTTGCGCACCCTGTTCGCCGAATGCACCGCCGCCGGCACCGTGCGCGGCATCGTGCAGGGCGACGAAGCGACCGCCCTGCCGCGCGACCTGCGGCAGCTGGGCACGAACGCGATGCTGGCCATCACCATCGAGAACCCGGGCCTGGATCCACGCGAGCCGCAGCGCTACCAGAGCCTGGTGGCGCTGGATTCGGCCACGCTGGGGGAGGCGTTCGAGAACTACTTCCGCCAGTCGGAACAACTTCCCACACGCCTGCTGCTGGCCGCCGATGGCACCCGCGCCGCCGGCCTGCTGCTGCAGAAGCTTCCCGGCGACAGCGGCGACCTGGATGGCTGGAACCGGGCTTGCGCGCTGTTCGATACGCTGGACGAGCGCGAACTGTTGGAGTTGTCCGGCGCCCAGGTCGTCCACCGGCTTTTCCACCAGGAATCGCCGCAACTGCTTGCCGCCCGCCCGCTGTCGTTCGGCTGCTCCTGCTCGCGCGAGCGCGTGGAATCCATGCTGCAGTCGCTGGGCGAGGAGGAAGCCCGCGAAGCGGCCGCCGCCACCGGGGCCGTCGAGGTGCGCTGCGAATTCTGCGGCCAGCGCTACGATTTCCCGCTGTCGGACATCGCGGACCTGTTCGCGCACAAGTCTGCCACCCATCCCGCCCCCGAACACCTGCAATGAGACGCACTGCCTTCACATTTCCTGAATGACATCTTGTTAAATATTCATAAACGTCCTAGCATCCTGCTCGTCCCTCCCGGGAACTCCGTGGGGCGTTACCGGTCTGAACCTGACGATGAATCCGTTGCTGCGCTTTCCCTTGGCCCTCGCAATCGCCCTAGGCGTGGCGACGGGCGCGCATGCGCAGAGCAAGGCAACGCCATCCACCGTGCTGCCGGTCTGGAACAACAACGGCAAGGTCGAGGCGCTCCTGTACCTGGAGCCCACTGGCGAACAGAAGGCCGGCGCACGCTGGCACTTCGGCCGCAACTCGCTCGATGCCGCTTTCGGCTTGTCCACCGGCGACTCGCTCGGCCTGCTGTGCAACAGTTCGCGCGGCACCAGCATAAGCGGGCTGGCCAGTCACTGCATGCTGGCCACGCTGGGTGACGAAGGCACCGCGCCCTCGGCACGGCATCTTTCCGCCGAGCTCGGCTTCAACCGCCCCGGCGGCAGCGTATCGCTGTCCGCCGGCACCGGACAGGACACCCTTCCGGCCTGGTTGAGCAGCAACGTCAAGTCGCCCGC
>JAFADB010000072.1 GCA_023425225.1 Pseudomonadota bacterium | reverse complement strand
CAGATCGCCCTGCGCAGCCATCCGCAGGAGATCTCCGAACACCTGCAGCAGCAGATCGCCGAGCGCCTGGGCACCGCCGGAGTGGCGGTGATCGAGGCGCGCATCAGTCACCTCGCCTATGCCCCGGAGATCGCCCAGGCGATGCTGCAGCGGCAGCAGGCCAACGCGGTGATCGCCGCGCGCACGCGCATCGTCGCCGGCGCCGTGGGCATGGTCGAGATGGCGCTGGCCGAATTGCAGAAGAACGGCGTGGTCGAGCTGGACGAGGAACGCAAGGCACACATGGTCAGCAACCTGCTGGTGGTGCTGTGCGGCGACCGCGGCACCCAGCCGATCGTCAACGCCGGCTCGCTGTACTGACGTGATGAGTGCACTGGCTCCGCTGATCCTCGCCCTGTCCGGCATGCCGGCGCTGGCCGTCGCCGCGTGGAGCGGGCGCGCCGGCGATGCGCATGCGCGCGGCATCGGCCTGCGCTGGGCATTGATCGCACTGTCGCTGTTCCTGGGTGCGGCCGCGCTGTACTGGGCCGGCGACAGCCGTCCGCGCGTCTACGCGGTGGCCATCGCCCTGGTGGTGGCAGTGAACGCGCTGCTGCTGTCGATGCTGCTGCACCTGCGCCGGGACCGGCCGCGGGGGCGGGAATGAGCGAGAAGAAGGCCTATCCGCTGCGCATCAACGCCGAGGTGCTGGCGGCGGCGCAACGCTGGGCCGACGATGAGCTGCGCAGCCTCAACGCGCAGATCGAATACGTGCTGCGCGACGCGCTGCGCAAGGCTGGCCGGCTGCCGAAGCCGGACGAGAAGGGAGACGGGAAATGAGCAAGCGCTGGAATTACCTGACCATCGAGATCAAGCCCAGCTTCGTCGGCGGCCTCAGGACCGAGGACATCCAGGCCGAGCTGGACAAGCAGGGCCGGCTGGGCTGGGAGCTGGTCAACATCATCGTGCCGGCGCCGCTGGTGCCGGTCATCCTGGTAATGAAGAAGGAAGGCTGACATGGAACTCCCGGTTTCCGCCCCGGGCACCAGCGGCACGGTGCCCTGGCGTGCCGACCTGAGGATCGCCGTCGTCTGGGCAGTGCTGGCCGGCCTGGCCGCCGCGGCGGTGCTGCCGTACCTGGCGCAGATGATGCCCGAACGCTTCGCCCGGCTGCCATTGCCGCTGCCCGCCATCGCGCTGCTGCAGGGCCTGCAGGCCACGCTGCTGTGCGGGCTGCTGGCGCTGCTCGGCCTGCGCATGGGCCATCGCGTGCGCCTCGGCAGCCCGCTGCTGCGCGGCTGGCTGGGCGCCGCGCCGCAGGCCGACATGGACGTGCTGCGTCCCTGGCACTCGCTGGGGCTGGGCGTGCTCACCGCGCTGGCGGTGATCGCGCTGTCGCTGCTGGTCGATCCGCTGTTGCCCGAGCCGATCCACCCGCCACAGGAACTGGGCAGCGGCATCTCCGCGCTCAACGGCCTGCTCGCCTCCTTCTACGGCGGCATCGTCGAGGAGCTGCAGCTGCGGCTGTTCCTGATGACGTTGCTGCTGTGGATCGTCGCGCGCGTGCAGCAGCGCCTGCCGCGGCCCGGGGTGTACTGGATGGCCATCGTCGCCGCCGCGTTGCTGTTCGGCATCGGCCACCTGCCGACGGCCGCGCACGTGTGGGGCCTGGATGCGCTGGTGGTACTGCGCACGCTGCTGCTCAACGGCGTGGCCGGCGTGGTGTTCGGCTGGCTGTACTGGAGACGCGGGCTGGAGATGGCGGTGCTGGCGCACTTCGCCGCCGACATCGTGCTTCACGCGCTCACGCCGCTGCTGTCCGGAGCGCTGCCATGACCGCCGCCCGCCAGCCGCAGGCGTTCGCGGTGGCGCCGTTGCAGCCGCTGGCGTGGACGGCGCTGCTCGGCGTGATGGTGGCGATCGCCTTCTCGGCCGTGATCGCGCGGCTGCACGCGCCGCAGCCGGGCCTGGCGTGGCTGGTTCCGCTGCTGGCCGCCGGCGCGGTGCCGGGGGCACTGGCGTGGGCCTTGAAACGCCGCCGCATCACCATCGACGGCGACGAACTGCGCGTGGCCTCCACGTTCTACACCCGCCGCATCGCGGTGCAGGCGCTGGACCTGGATCGCGCCCGCATCGTCGACCTGGCCGAGCACGACGAGTTCGCGCCGAGGATGAAGACCAACGGCTACGGCCTGCCCGGCCTGCGCTCGGGCCACTACCGCCTGCGCAACGGCGCGCGCGGTTTCTGCCTGTTGACCGACCGCGAGCGCGTCCTGGTGCTGCCGCAGCGCGACGGCCGCTATCTGCTGCTGAGCCCGGAAAAGCCGCAGGCGCTGCTGGCGCGCCTGCGCGAACTGGCCGCCACCGATCGGCGGGACTAAGCTGCACCGATGCAAGACCTGCCGCATCTGATGCTCAACACCGCGTCCATCGAGCTGTGGCCTTCCCACGCCCTGCGCGCGCGCAGCAACGCCGATGCCCGTGCCCTCGCCCGCGCCACCTGGGTGCTGCGGCGCAAGCGCGATGGCCGCTACCTGGCGGCGCTGCTGCCCGAAGGCCTGCTGCCGCTGGTGCCGCGGCTGGCGCGCGAGGCCGGGCTGGACGATGCCCTGGATGCGGCCGACGCCTTCGCCGCCCGCCGCCACAACAGCCTGCCGGCCCCGGTACCGCTGCCGCTGGCCGGCCTGCAGCAGCGGCTTGAGCGGATCGGCATCGACGACGACTACGCCACCAAGACCGGCCTGCCGCTGGAAGCCGAACCCTCGCTGCTCGCCTGGGCCGGACGCGACCGCTACCGCCGCGCCCTGTGGCTGACCGCCACCAGCGCCCGCGCCTGGCAGGCGATGCGCCGCGCCGCGGCGGCCGACGGCGTGGTGCTGGAGGCGATCTCCGGCTACCGCAGCCACGACTACCAGTTGGGCATCTTCGAGCGCAAGTTCGCGCGCGGCCAGACGCTGGCGCAGGTCCTGGCCGTCAACGCCGCCCCGGGCTACAGCGAGCACCACAGCGGCCGGGCGCTGGACATCGGCACCCCAGGCGAGCCGCCTGCCGAGGAGTCGTTCGAGCGCACCGCCGCCTTCGCCTGGCTCGTCGCCCATGCCGCCCGCTTCGGCTTCGCCATGAGCTACCCGCGCGACAACCCGCACGGCATCGTCTACGAGCCCTGGCACTGGCGCTACGGCGCCGGCTGAGCCGCCTCCGCCGGCACCCGGGTGATCCTCAGCAGCACCAGCGCCAGCAGCGCGCCAACGAATGCCAGTCCGGCGCCGACGTACAGCGGCGAGGTCATGCCGAAGCCCGCTGCGATCGCCACGCCGCCCAGGTAGGCGCCCAGCGCATTGCCGATGTTGGAGGTGGACTGGATCATCGCCGAGGCCAGCGTGCGCGAGCCCGGGGCATGCTCGATCATCACCATCTGCATCGGCGCGATCACCGAGAACGCCACCGCGCCGGTGACGAAGGTGAGCGCCAGCGTCGGCAGTTTCCAGTGCGCGCACAGCGCCACCAGCACCGAGGTGGCGGCCATCACCAGCATCATCAGCATCGTCGCCCGCAACGGCGAGATGCGGTCGGCGATGCGCCCGCCCAGCCAGTTGCCCAGCGCCATGCCGATGCCGGCCAGCATCATCACCGCCGACATGTCGGCGCTGGCGATGCCGGTGACCTGGGTGACCATCGGCGCGATGTAGCTGATCCACGCGTACAGCCCGCCGGTGCCGATGGCCGAGATGCCGATGATCAGCCACAGCCGGCGCACCGCGAACATGCGCAATGCCGCCAGCACCCCGCCCTCGCGGCTGATCGGCAGCGCCGGCAGCCAGCGCGCGATCGCCCACGCCGCCAGCCCGGCCACCGCGGCGACCAGCAGGAACGGCACCCGCCAGTGCGAGGCGTGGCCCAGCCAGGTGCCCAGCGGCACGCCGACGATGTTGGCGACGGTCAGGCCGGCGAACATCGTGGCCACCGCGCTGGAGGCGCGGCCCGGCCCGGCCAGGCGCGTGGCCACCACCGCGCCCAGGCCGAAGAAGGCGCCGTGCGGCAGCCCGGCGAACAGGCGGGTGACGAACAGCAGCTCGTAGGTCGGCGCGATCGCGAACAGCGCATTGCAGATGCCGAACATCAGCATCAGCGCGGCCAGCAGCTTGCGCGGCGGCACCGCATCGCCCAGCCCCACCAGCACCGGCGCGCCGATCACCACGCCGATGGCGTAGGCCGAGATCAGGTGGCCGGCCTGCGGGATGGTGACCTGCAGGCTCTGCGCGATCTCCGGCAGCAGGCCCATCGGCATGAACTCGGTCATGCCCAGCGCCAGGCCGCCCAGCATCAGCGCCAGCAGCGGGCGGCGCGGGTGGGTCGGAACGTTCATCGGCACGGCATCCGGGGGGACGGAGCGCCAGTGTCACGACCGCGACGGCAACGCGCCGTCAACGCGGGCTCATTCCTGCGAACGCGGCGTCGGCGTGGCGGTACCCACGGCGGCGTCGGCGACCCGCCACAGGTAAAGCCCGGCGTAGGTGCGGTACGGCCCCCAGCATTCGCCGCGCTCGGCCAGCTCGCGCGGCGTGGGCATCGCGGCCAGGCCATCGACCCGTTGCGCGCCCTTGCGCACGCCCAGGTCGTCGACCGGCAGCACGTCCGGGCGCCCCAGCCGGAACATCAGCATCATCTCCACCGTCCAGCGGCCGATGCCGCGCACCGCCACCAGCGCGGCGACGATGTCGTCATGGTGCATGCGCGCCATCTGCCGCAGCGTGGGGATCTCGCCGGCGGCCTCGCGGCGCGCCAGATCGCGCAATGCCAGCGTCTTGTTGCCGGAAACGCCGCAGGCGCGCAGCGCGGCGTCGTCGATGCGGCCCAGCGTGTCGGCGTGCAGCCGGTCGCTGCCGATCGCCGCCTCCACCCGCCCGACGATGGTCGCCGCGGCCTTGCCCGACAGCTGCTGGTAGAGGATCGCGCGCGCCAGCGCATCGGCCGGGTCGAACGACTTGCGCCAGCCCGGCGGCGCGGGCAGCGGCCCCAGCCGCTTCATCCACGACGCCAGCCGCCGGTCGTGCCGCGCCAGGTGCGCGTAGGCGGCCTCGACGTCGAATCCACGGCGATGCCAGGCCATGGGCTACCTGCGCAGCGCGTCCAGCGCCCACAGCAGCCAGCCGGCCATCAGGCAGATGCCGCCCACCGGTGCCAGCTGCGTGGACAGGTGCCACAGCGCGCCGCCGACCAGGCTGCCCGAGAACAGCGCCGTCCCCAGCAGCAGCAGCCACAGCGCCGCATGGCCGAGCAGGCCCTGGCTCCGCGGCCCGAGCGCGGCCAGCGCCAGGCCATGGGCGAAGGCGTACATCGCCGCGGTGGAAAGCCGCGACTGCACCAGCGGGTCGGCCACGCCGTGGGCGGCGTAGGCGGAAAGACCGATCGCGGCCGAAGCCAGCAGCGCGCCCAGGCAGGCGAGCAGCGAAGGTTTGCGCCTGCGGCGTTCGAGGCTGAGCATCCTGGTTTTCCCTCCCGGACGCACGGCATGCGCGCGCCCAAACGAAGACGCGCCGCAGGAGCGGCGCGTCATGGTTCGATCGATATCAGGCCACCGGCATCACCGGGCGATCACTTGATCGCCCAGTAGACGTCGTAGCTGCCGTCCTGTGTGAAGGCCTTGTCCACCCCGCCCTTCCACGACTCGTAGGGGCGATCGACCACGTCGTAGCCGTTGGTGGTGGCCCAGGCGCGTACCGAGTTGCGCGCCACGTCCAGGCCGGCCATGTGCCCGGTGTAGGAGGCGAACGCCGAACGGTGCGGCTCGGTGTGCACGTAGGTCACCGGCGCGCCGCCCGGGATGTTGACCTTCAGCTCCGCCGAGGCATCGCCGCCGTCCTTCTTCTTCACCGGCTGGGCGACGTCGAAGGCGTACTTCTCGGCACCGAAGTCGGTGGTGACGATGCGCACCGGACCGGCCGGCTCCAGGCCGTTGGCGTCCATCACGCGCTTGATCCATTCCTGGTTGTCCTTGATGGACTTCTCGATGGTCTCGTTGCTGCGGTCGATGTTGCCGGCGTTGACCGTCAGCAGGTTCTCGGCCGGAACGTCGACGATCTTCAGGTCGGTCAGCGGCGCACCCTCGGCGCGGTAGTCGAAGTTGGGCACCGTGGCGAGCATGTTGGCCATGCGCGACAGGCCCAGCTTGAGGTCGTCGCCGACGTGGCGGGTCACGTACAGGCCGGCGTAGCGGCCCATCAGGTTCCAGCCGTACTTGACGCTGTATTCCTGGGTGATCTTGACGTTGCGGTCGTTCCTGCCGGTCGGCTGCAGGGTGAAGGAGGTGACCTTGTCGTAACCCTTGGTCGGGTCCTCGATGGAGATGTCCACGCGGCGGTTGGGCTCCGAACCGGTGATGGTCCAGCTGCCCTGGCCGATGTAGCCTTCCTCGGAGCTGTAGTCCAGGCGGGCGCCCTTGCCCGAATCCGGGCCGGAGAGCTTGAGCTGGATCCTGGGATCGCGCAGTACCAGCGGATTCCAGTCCTTGAAGCGACGCAGGCTGTTAACGGTGTCGTAGACAATCGTCATGCGGCGATTGGTCTCGATGCTTTCGGTCAGATGCCGCTCCGATGGCAACACCAGCCCCACTACGACAAACAGGCCAGCGACGATCCCCAAGGCGATCAGGAACTCGATAATACGGGTCATTCAGCAGTCTCCGGGGCCGATCCCACGGCCGGGTTAGGTGAAGCGAAGCCTTCATCCTAGCAGGCTTCATGGACGAAGTTCAGTCTATCTACACGTCCATGTGCGGTTGCAGCATATTTTTTACGCTGCCCTTGCCCCGGCATCAAGAAATGGTTTCAGGGAACAGGGTTTTCGGGCCGCGAAGCGCCCCCCGCGACCTGGCGGTGGATGCGTTTCCCTCCGGGCATCCCGATGCGCAAATCCGTTGCACCCCAAGGCATCGAGCACCATCCAGGTGCAGCCGGGCATGCCGAACCCGGGTGGGGCAATCGGACGCTGCCGGTGGGCGCGGACCATTGCCTCGGGGATTACGGACACCCGGCGCGCTGCGCCGGGCCGGACATCCTGCCGCTCAAACCAGTTGCAGCTCGAACGCCTTGAGCACCGCCCGGGTGCGGTCGCGCACGCCGAGCTTGGACAGGGTGAGCGGGCGCCGCCTGCGAGCCACTGGCTCGCGCGCCCGCGAACGCCCGACGCGCTGCGCCGGGCCGGACATCCTGCCGCTCAGACCAGTTGCAGCTCGAACGCCTTGAGTACCGCCCGGGTGCGGTCGCGCACGCCGAGCTTGGACAGGATGTTGGAGACGTGGTTCTTGATGGTGCCCTCGGCCACGCCCAGCGAGTTGGCGATCTCCTTGTTGGAGAAGCCGCTGGCCATCAGCCGCAGGATCTCGGTCTCGCGGTCGGTCAGCGGGTCGGGCCGGTCCAGGCTGACGAACTCGTTGCGCATGTGCTCCAGCCCGGACAGCAGGCGCTGGGTCACCGCCGGCTGCACCAGCGAGCCGCCGCCGGCCACGGTGCGGATGGCCCCCACCAGCTGCTCCAGCGAGACATCCTTGAGCAGGTAGCCCTTGGCGCCGGCCTTGAGCCCGGCCAGCACCAGCTGGTCGTCGTCGAAGGTGGTCAGGATGATGGTCGGCGGCAGCTGGCCGGCGCGCGAGAGCACCTGCAGGGCCTCCAGCCCGGACATCACCGGCATGCGCATGTCCATCAGCACCACGTCGGGCCTGACCTGCGGGATCTGCTCGACCGCCTGCTGGCCGTCGGCGGCCTCGGCCACCACCTCGATGCCGTCGTCCAGCGCCAGCAGCGAGCGGATGCCCTGCCGCACCAGGGTCTGGTCGTCGACCAGGCACACTCGAACCATCACAGCACTCCTTGGGGCACGGCCGCCAACAGTGGCACACCGCTGGGGATCGACAGGCGCAGCCGGAAGCCTGCGCCCGGCCGCGTTTGAATGTCCAGTTGGCCATCGTACTGACCCAGCCGCTCGCGCATGCCGCGCAGGCCGTTGCCGCTGGCGAAACCGTCGGCGCCGCGGCCGTCGTCGCGCGCCTCGATCACCACCCCGTCGTCCTCGCGGAACACCCGGATCCACAGGTGGCGCGCGGCGGCGTGGCGCACCGCGTTGGTGATGATCTCCTGGGTGCAGCGCAGCAGCACATGCGCGCGCTCGGGGTCGTCCACCGTCAGCGGCGATTCCATCTCCAGGCGGATGTCCAGCCCCGGCACCTGCGGCACCAGCGGCCGCAGCACCGTGGACAGGTCGATGGTGCCGCCCTCGCGCAGCTGGCTGACCGCCTCGCGCACGTCGGTCAGCAGCAGCCGCGCCAGCGCATGGGCCTGGCGCACGTGCTCCTGCGCCTGCCCCTCGGTGATGTGGCTGGCGACCTCCAGGTTCAGGCTCAGCGCGGTCAGGTGGTGGCCGAGCAGGTCGTGCAGCTCGCGCGAGATGCGGGTGCGCTCGTTGACCCGCGCGCTCTCGGCCAGCAGCGCGCGGGTGGCGCGCAGCTCGGCGTTGAGCCGGCGCTGCTCCTCGCGCGCCTCGGTCTGGCGCCGCGCCACCAGGCTGGTGACGAACACGAACATCGAGAAGCCGCCGTACAGCAGCGACTGCATCAGCGCGTCGAACAGCGGGAACCCCATCATCCGGTACACCGGCAGCACCGCCAGTTGGCTCAGCAGCAGCCAGGCCACGCCGGCACGCAATGGCAGCAGCCACGGGATCACCCCGGCGGCCACCATCATCAGGATGCTGCCCAGCCCCGAGCCGTGCAGGTAGCTCACCGCCAGCGCGCACAGGGTCAGCACCAGCAGCATGGCCCGGTCGTACCAGCGCGCGTGGCCGCCGCTGTCCAGCCCGCGGGTCAGCCAAAAGTAGCTGGCGCCGAAGCCGACGTAGAAGATGAACAGCGGCCACATCCCGGTGGCGGCGGGAAGATTGCCGTTCTCGGCCGGCTCCCAGTAGATGTACAGCAGCGGCATGGCGATCACGGCCCAGGTGAACAGGCCGGCCAGGCGCAGGATGCGGGTGTGGCTGAGGGTGGCGAACATGGCGGCATCTTATGGCCCAAGCCGGCCTGCCGCCCTCCCACGGAAGTCATGCGTGCCGGTCGCCCGGCCGGGCGACCCATGCGATAATCCGCGCACGGTTGCCCGCAGCCGTCCGTTCTACCCCACGGAGTCATAATGTCGATCGTCATCCGCGACGTGCGCGAGCACGAGCTCGATTCCGTCCTGGCACTGAATAACAACGCCGGCCTGGCCATCCTGCCGCTGGATGCGGCCAGGCTCCGGTATTTCTATGATTCGGCCGAATACTTCCGCGTCGCCGAGCGCGACGGCAACCTGGCCGGCTTCCTGGTCGGCTTCGGCAGCGACAGCCCCCACGACAGCAGCAACTTCGCCTGGTTCCGCGAGCGCTACCCGCGTTTCCTGTACATCGACCGCATCGTGGTGGCCAGCCGCCGCCGCGGCGGTGGCGTCGGCCGCGCCTTCTACGCCGACGTGCAGAGCTATGCCGAGCTGCGCTACCCGCAGCTGGCCTGCGAGGTGTTCCTGGACCATGGCGCCGACCCGGCGCTGCTGTTCCACGGCAGCTTCGGCTTCCGCGAGGTCGGCCAGAACGTGATGCCCGACGTGGAGGTGCGCGCCTGCATGCTGATGAAGGACATGTGCAGCTACCAGTGGGTGCACGACACCTACGGCGACCAGTTGCCCGACCTGCCCTGGGTCGGCCGCCCGCGCCAGCCGGCGCAGGCCCAGCGCCCGACCGGGACGCACTGATGTCGGCGAACCTGGATTACGAACAGGCCGGCGAGCTGAAGATCGGCCAGGTCGGCATCGCCAACCTGCGCGTGCGCACGCTCGACGTCGCCCGGCTGGTGCAGGAGATGCGCGAACGCGTCACCCGCGCGCCCAAGCTGTTCGGGCGCGCGGCGGTGATCGTGGACTTCGGCGGCCTAAGCCAGGTGCCGGACGTCACCACCGCGCAGGCGCTGATCGACGGCCTGCAGGCCGCCGGCGTGCTGCCGGTGGCGTTGGCCTACGGCACTTCCGAGATGGAGGCGCTGGGCGAGCAGCTCGGCCTGCCGCTGCTGGCCAAGTTCCGCGCCCAGTACGAGCGCATCGACGGCGGCGCACCGGCGCCGGCCCGTGCCGAGCCGCCGCGCCCGGCGCCCGCTCCTGCCCCTCCCGCCGCTACGCCCAAGCCCGGGCGCATGCAGCGCAGCGCCGTGCGCTCGGGCCAGCAGCTGTACGCGGAGAACTGCGACCTGACCGTGCTGGCCACCGTCGGCGCCGGCGCCGAGGTCATTGCCGATGGCAGCATCCACATCTACGGCACCCTGCGCGGCCGCGCCCTGGCCGGGGCGCAGGGCAACACCGAGGCGCGGATCTTCTGCCGCGAGTTCCACGCCGAACTGGTCGCCATTGCCGGCCAGTACAAGGTATTGGACGATGTTCCGCTGGAGCTGCGCGGCAAGGCCGTGCAGATCTGGCTGGAACAGGACCAGATCAAGATCGCCGCGCTCGACTGACGCGGCCCAACCACAAGAACCGAATTCGGGAGAAGTCCTTTGGCTGAAATCATCGTAGTCACCTCCGGCAAGGGCGGCGTCGGCAAGACCACCACCAGCGCGAGCCTGGCCTGCGGGCTGGCGCGACGCGGCAAGAAGGTCGCGGTCATCGACTTCGACGTCGGCCTGCGCAACCTGGACCTGATCATGGGCTGCGAACGGCGGGTGGTGTACGACTTCGTCAACGTCGTCCATGGCGAGGCCACGCTCAAGCAGGCCCTGATCAAGGACAAGCGCTTCGACAACCTGTACGTGCTGGCCGCCTCGCAGACCCGCGACAAGGACGCGCTGACCAAGGAAGGCGTGGAGAAGGTGCTCAAGGACCTGGCCGCCGA
>JAFADB010000038.1 GCA_023425225.1 Pseudomonadota bacterium | reverse complement strand
TCGCGCGCCTCCAGCGTGTAGTGGATCTGCTGGCTGACGAACCGCGGCAGCTGCGCGCGCTCGCTGATGCCGAGCGCCTTCATCAGGTGCCAGCCGGAGAAGTTGGAACAGCCGACGTAGCGCACCTTGCCCTGCCGCACCAGCAGGTCCAGCGCCTCCAGCGTTTCCTGCAGCGGCGTCTGTCCGTCCCATTCGTGCAGCTGGTACAGGTCGATGACGTCGGTGCGCAGGCGCCGCAGGCTGGCCTCGCAGGCGCGCAACAGGTGGTGGCGCGACAAGCCCTGGTCGTTCGGCCCGCTGCCCATCGGGAAACGCGCCTTGGTCGCCAGCAGCACCTGCTGGCGCTTGCCGCCCAGCGCCTGGCCGACGATCTCCTCGCTGGCGCCATCGGAGTAGACGTCGGCCGTGTCGATCAGGTTGACGCCGGCATCCACGCACAGGTCGATCTGCCGTCGCGCCTCGTCCAGCCCGACGTCGCCGACCTTGGCGAACGCACCCTTGCCGCCCATGGTCATGGTGCCCATGGTCAGGATCGAGACCTTGAGGCCGGAACGGCCCAGCAATCGGTATTCCATCGTGGTTGTCCTCTCAACGGAAAAATGCGGTGCCACCGGATGGCCTTGCGGGCGCTGGCGCGACGCGGAACAGGGATGGCGCATCGTGTGATGCGACGGCCGCCGCGTGGATCCGTTGCGGCGCCTTCGCGCAACGGGCGCCGTGCGCGCCGCGTTGCTGCCGTGCCGGTTGCACGGCCGATCATGTTGCTCCGGTGGATGCGAAACCGCGATGAAGCCCGGGCTTGCCCGGCACAAGGTTTCACTGCTTCCCGGCACCGGCGCGAGCGATGCGATGTCGAGCGCAGGCGCGGCCATGCGCCCCTGCCGTGCACGCCGTCAGGCATGCCGCATGACCGTTGCGAACACTGCCGGGACGCCACGCTTGCGGCGCATGCACGCGTCGATATAGTCCAGGCTAAGATAAATACGCCGACCTTCGCGTTGCGCGGAAGCAGTTTTTCAGGGGTTTTCGGCTGTTACACTGCGCGCCCCCTTGGGGAGTAGCCTGCTTCCGTTCCAGGAAGCGCCCACGTCAACACACTCGGCCGCCGTGCCGTGGCGTGGGCAGCCATTCCGGTTGGCGAGACCAGCGGTGCACGGGCGCAACGAAGGTTGGGCGCCCCCGTGCGTCGTCGTCGCCCGCCCGGCCTTCATCCCTGCCATGTCCCCTGTTTCCATCCTGATGCTCGGCTTCGCGATGTCGACCGATGCCTTCGCCGCCGCCATCGGCAAGGGCGCGCAGCTGCACCGGCCGCGCCTGCGCGACGCGCTGCGCGCCGGCGTGATCTTCGGCAGCATCGAGGCGCTGACGCCGCTGGTCGGCTGGCTGCTCGGCCGCGCCGCCTCGCGCTATGTCGAGGCGTTCGACCACTGGATCGCCTTCGGCCTGCTGTTCGTGCTCGGCCTGCACATGATCGTGTCCGGCCTGCGCGGCGACGACGGGCAGGTGGAGCCCGGATCGCAGCACCATGGCTTCTGGACGCTGGCGATGACCGGCCTGGCCACCAGCATCGACGCCATGGCGATCGGCGTGGGGCTGGCCTTCATCGACGTCAACATCGTGGTGGTGGCGCTGGCCATCGGCCTGTGCACGCTGGTGATGGTGACCCTCGGCATCATGGTCGGGCGCGTGATCGGCACGCTGGTGGGCAGCCGCGCCGAGATCCTCGGCGGGGTGATCCTGATCCTGATCGGCGCGGTCATCCTCTACGAGCACCTGCACGGCGCCGCCTAGAGCATTTTCCCCACAGATGTTTGCGGCACCGTCGTCCCCCCGCAGGCGGGGACCCAGGGGCGTTCGCGGTGAAATCCGCCAGCCATGCAATCCCTCGGAAGGCTCATCCTTCAGGGCACAGGCGCTGGGTCCCCGCCTGCGCGGGGACGACGGGTACACGGATGCCGACGCCACGATCCAGGACTTGTCGTCGCCAGGCGACGTCGCAACGATGTTGCGGCACCCCATTGCTGACCCAGCGGGAAACCGTTTCAGGACAGCAGCGCGGGCAGGCGGGATCCCGAGCCCTTCCCGGCCGGCTCAAGTCACGGGGCTCCCGTCGGCGCGGTAGCAACGATGCAGGGACTATTCTGCAAACGATTGCCTCGAAAGTGCCCCAGTCGCCGCACCCGCCGCAGGCACCCGGCGACCGCTACGCCCGCGCCTGCCGCGCCGAGTCGTGGAAGACGGTGAGGAAGGCGCGCAGCGAGGCCGGCTTGACCGGCTTGGTCAGCAGGCGATAACCGCGCTCGCGCGCCAGCTGCTTGACCTCGTCGCGGCCGTCGGCGGTCAGCAGCGCGCCGGGGATGGCCTGCGGAGTGGCCTTGCGCAGGGCATCGAGCGTGTCCAGGCCGTCGAGGCGATCGTGCAGGTGGTAGTCCACCAGCATCACGTCGGGCTGCTCGTGGACCTTGCGCAGCGCCTCGTCGACGGTGGTGGCGGTGATCACCTCCACCTGCCAGCGGCCCAGCAGCGCGCGCATGCCGTCCAGGATCTCCTGGTCGTTGTCCACGCACAGCACGCGCAGGCCCGCCAGCGATTCGCCGCTGGCCATCGCCGTGCGCGGCCGCGCGGCATCGGTCCGCGGCGGCTGGGCGCGCGCCGCCACCCGTGGCAGGGTGATCGAGAACATGCTGCCGCGGTCCACCTCGCTGCGCGCGTTGAGCTCGTGGCCGAGCACGCGCGAGATGCGCTGGCAGATCGACAGGCCCAGGCCCAGGCCCTGCTCGCCCCAGTCGAACGGCTGCTGGTAGCGGTGGAACTCGTCGAAGATCTGCCGCATGTGGTGGGCGGGGATGCCCGGCCCGGTGTCCCATACCTGCAGCTCCACCTGGCCGCCGCGGCCGCGGATGCCCAGCACGATGCGACCGGCGCGGGTGTAACGCAGCGCGTTGGCCATGAAGTTCTGCATCACCCGGCGCAGCAGGCGGCGATCGCTGCGCACCCACATCGGCCGCGCGTGCACGTGCAGCTGCAGGCCGCGTCCGGCCGCCACCGGCGCGTACTGCGCGGCCAGCTCGCGCAGCAGCACGCTGGCGTCGAACTCGTCGATGCTCGGGCGCAGGCCGCCGGCATCCAGGCGCGAGACGTCGAGCAGGCCGTCGAGCAGTTCCTCGGCCGCGCGCAGCGAGGCATCCACGCGCTCGGCCAGGTGGCGCTGCTCCTCGCTCTGGCCGTGGGCATCGCGCAGGGCCGAGGTGAACAGCCGCGCCGCATTGAGTGGCTGCAGCACGTCGTGGCTGATCGCGGCCAGGAAGCGGGTCTTGGACTGCTGCGCGATCTCGGCCTCGCGGGTACGCTCGGCCACCCGTTGCTCCAGCGTCTCGTTGGCTTCCAGCAGCGCCTTCTCGGCGCGCTTGTAGTCGGTGATGTCGTTGTAGCTGGTGACGTAGCCGCCACCGGGCAGCGCCTGGCCGCGCATCTCGATCACCTTGCCGTCGCTGCGGGTGCGCTCGAACACGTGCGGCGAACCGGCGCGCATGTGGTTGATGCGGCGGCTGATCTGGTCCTCGATCTCGCCGTCGCCCAGCTCGCCGCGCTCGGCGTTGTAGCGGATCAGGTCGGCCACCGGGCGGCCGACGTAGAGCATGCCCTCGGGATAGCCGAACATCTGCTGGTAGCGGCGGTTCCAGGCGGTCAGGCGCATCTCCGGGTCGACCACGCTGACTCCGGCGCTGATGTTCTCCAGCGTGGTGGAGAGGATCTCGCGGTTGAAGCGCAGCTCCTGGCCGGCCTCGTCGAGCACCGCCACCACCTCGCCCAGGTCCATGCCCGAGCCGCGCAGCAGGCTGGTCAGCACCAGCCGCGCCGAGGCCGCGCCGATCGAGGCGGCCAGCAGGCGCTCGGTGAACTGTACCCAGGCGCGGTCGGCCACCGCGCCGGTCTGCAGCTCGCGGCCCAGCAGCTGCGCCTGCTCGGTGAAGGCGCGATGGCCGTGGCGCTGGCCGACCACGCGCTCGGCCAGCGCCAGCAGGTCGCCCACGCGCACGTGCCCGGGCCACATGCCGGCCACCGTCGGGCGCTGCGCGTACGGATCCAGGAACGGCGCCGCGCGCAGGCGCTCGTCCACGGTCGGGCGCGAGCGGGCCGACACCACCATCAAGGCGCCGATGTTCATCAGCAGCGACCAGAACGTGCCGTGGGTGAGTGGATCCCAGCCGCTCATGCCGAACAGCTGCTGTGGCCGCAGCCAAGCGATGCCGAGCGGCCCCTGGGTCAGCCAGTCGGCGTGCAGCCAGCCGGACTGGGTCAGCGCCGGCAGCAGCAGGGTGTAGATCCAGGTGGCGAAGCCGAGCGCCATGCCCGCCTCCACGCCGCGGCGGCTGGCGCCGCGCCAGTACAGGCCGCCGATCACGCCCGGAGCGAACTGCGCTACCGCGGCGAAGGCCATCAGGCCGTAGGACGCCAGGCTGCTGTCGTCACTGCTGCCGCGGTAGTAGCCGTAGGCCATCAGCGCCAGCAGCGCGATCGCCAGGCGGCGGATCCACAGCACTCGCGAGGCCACCGCCGAGGCGGTCACGCTGTGCCCCTTGCGCCGCAGCAGCAGCGGCATCACCAGGTCGTTGCTGATCATCGTCGCCAACGCGATCGAGGACACGATGACCATGCCGGTGGCGGCCGAGAAGCCGCCCACGTACGCCGCCAGCGCCAGCACGCTGCGGCCCTCGGCCATCGGCAGCGCCAGCACGATGGCATCGTCGGCCACCGGGCCACCGGCGCCGAACAGCGCGACACCGGCGGCGGCGATCGGCACCACCATCGCCGAGATCAGCACCAGGTAGGCGCCGAACATCCAGCGCGCGCGGCGGATGTCGCCGACCTCGCCGCATTCGACCACCGCCACGTGGAACTGCCGCGGCAGGCAGACGATGGCCAGGAAGCTCAGCAGCGTCTGCGCGATGAAGCCCACCGGCGGCGCGTTCTCGAACAGGGTGCGGGTGGCGGTGGCGGCGTCGATCTGGCGGCTGCCCAGCAGCAGCCAGGCGAACACGCCCACCGCCACCATCGCCAGCAGCTTGACGATCGATTCCAGCGCGATGGCCAGCATCATGCCGTGGTGGTGCTCGGTGGCGTCGACCTGGCGGGTGCCGAACAGCGCGGCGAAGGTGGCCATCAGCAGCGCCACGTAGAAGGCCGGATCGCTCCAGAACCCGGCGCCGCCGCCGCGGCCGCTGAGCGCCTCCACGCTCATCGCCACCGCCTTGTACTGCAGCGCCAGGTACGGAACGATGCCGACCAGCGCGATCGCCGCCACCAGCGCCGCCAGCCGCTGCGAGCGCCCGTAGCGCGAGGAGATGAAGTCGGCGATGGATACCGTGTTCTGGCTGCGCGCGATCAGCGCCAGGCGCTCGATGATGCGCCAGCCGAACAGCAGCAGCAGCAGCGGGCCAATGTAGATCGGCAGGTAGCCGGCGCCTTGGCGCACCGCGGTGCCGACCGCGCCGTAGAACGTCCACGACGAGCAGTACACCGCCAGCGCCAGGCTGTAGACCACCGGCCGCAGCCACGGCCGGTCCGGGTACAGCGGCCGCCGGTCGCCCCACCACGCCACGCCGAACAGCAGCGCCGCGTAGCAGACGGAAACGGCAAACAGCAACCAGCTCGAGAGCAAGGGTCGATTCCTCGTGGGACCTGCGCCAGTTTAGGGGCTGGGCGGCGTCCTGGCTGCCGACAGACGCAGGACGGCGCCGTTGGGCATGCCGGCCAGTCCGATTACTTCAACCCACCGGCGTTCACTCGACCACCACCAGCCGCGTCGTCGCCAGCGTCGGCAGCAGGATGCGGAAGGTACTGCCGACGCCGGGCCGGCTTTCCACCTCGATGCGCCCGCCGGCGGCGGCGACCAGGTTGGCGGCCACCGCCAGGCCGAGCCCGGTGCCCTGGCCGCTGGGCTTGGTGGTGAAGAACGGCTCCAGGCAGCGCGCGCGCACCTGTTCGCTCATTCCGCTGCCGGTGTCGCGGGCGCTGATCTGCAGCAGGCGCTGCGGCGTCAGTGCCAGCGCCAGTTCGAAGCGCCCGCCCTCGGGCATGGCCTGGTTGGCGTTGGCGGCGATGCCGAGCAGGACCAGTTCGAACTGGGCGCGGTCGAAGTGGATCCGGCAGGCCGGTACCTGCAGGTCCAGCTGGATCGCAACCGAGGGATCGAACAGCTGGCGCAGCATCGGCTCCATCTGCGCCACGGCCTCGACCGGATCGAACACCTCCGGCCGCGCCGCCTCCTGGCGGCTGAAGTCGAGCAGGCGCCGGCTGACCGCGGTGGCGCGCCGGGCCGCGGTCTCCGCGCCCAGCAGCGCCTGCTTGAGGCCCGCGACGTCGTCGAGCCGGCGCCCCCGCCCGGTATAGCCCAGGATCAGGCTGAGCAGGTGGTTGAAATCGTGCGCCACGCCGCTGGCCAGGCGTCCGACGTTCTCCATCTTCATCGCGTGCACCAGCTGGTCGCGCTGGCGGTCCTTCTCCAGCATCTCCAGCTGCAGCTGGTCGCGCGAGCGCGCCAGGTCGTTGCCGCGCTGCCGGGCCAGTTCCAGATTCTGCCGCAGGATCAGTACCGACCTGTCGAGGATGGCCGCGGCCATCGCCAGGCCGACGATGGCGACCACGGCCCGCTCCAGAGCCCGATAGACCACCTCGTCCTGATAGAACCACAGCGCCATGTCGCGCCAGGCGCCACCCAGCACCACCAGTGCCAGCCAGATCGTGGTGCCCAGCAGTACCCTGCGGCCGAGCAACAGAGCGCACACCATCATCGTCAGCATCTGCATCAACTGCATGCCGGCCAGTGCCGCCATGCCCCAACGCACGTAGGCCAGAAACATCAACGCCAGGCCCACGGCCAGGAAGACGCGCCCGGCCCAGACGAAATTCCCCCGCCGCAGCACGACGAAGCACGACCAGGTGGTCACCGTCCCGGTGACCGCCTGCAGCATCTCGCCCGGGATCAGCAGCACGCCGGTACGCAGGCCGAACAGCAGCAGGGCGCATTGGTACAGGCCCGTCAGCACCAACAGCAACTGCAGCGTGGCCGCGGAGTACAGGTCGACCGGATCGGCAACCGGGATCGTCCGCCACCAGTTGCGCACCCGGGTGGACAGACCCCGGGGCGCTTCGGCCGGAGGGATGTCCGGCGGCAGGCGGCTCGTCATGGCAGCGTCAAGGATGCGTGGGGCGCGGGGAGCGCAGGTATATTAGTGCATGGCGCCACGACGGCATGACCGTGTCGGCGCATCATCCGGGGCTCCGCATCATGTATCGATTCCAATCCAGGCACAGCCTGGCTTTCCTGTTGATCTTCTGCGCGCCCGCGGTCTGGGCGCAGGCCGGACGCGGCGAAGACCCGATCAAGACCGAGGTGCGCCGGTGCGGGCAGATGCTGTCCAGCGATCCCGGAGCCGCACTGCGCATCGCCGAATCGCTGCTGCCCCGCACGGACCTGCCGACAGAGACGCAGATCCAGCTCACCGCCTGCCTCGGGATATCGCAGGCGATGCTGGGCCAGGGCGGCAATGCGGCGTCGAGCGCGGAACGGCTGCTGCAACTGGCCGCAACGCCCGGCCTGCCCGACCAGCCGATCATGTTCGCGCGCCTGCAGGCCGGGGACATCCTCACCCAGACCGGGCAACTGCAGAAAGCGCTGGACCTGTACGACAGCATTCAAGTCGATGCCATCGCCACCGGCGACATCATCGCCCAACAACGCTCGCTGGCCGCGGTGGGCATCCTGCATGCCTCGCTGCTCGACGACCCCGAAGGGGCGTTGCCGTACTTCAAGCACCTGCTGGAGATCACCGAACGGCTGAAGCAGCCGCCGACGGCGACCGATGGCCTGACGTACTACAACTATGGCTACGCACTGCTGCTGCTGCGCCGCTACGACGAGGCCGACGGCATGTTCGATCGCGCCGCCGTCACCCTGAACGCGGTTGCCGGACAGCAGGTGCTGTTGCGCCGCATCGACAGCCATCGCGCGGAGATCCTGCGCGCTCAAGGCAAGTTCGAAGCCGCCGCTTCCCGGTTCCAGCAGGTCGCCGGCCAGCAGCACGCGCAAGGAGACAGCCAGGGCGAGGTCGTCACCCTGCAGCGCCTGGCCCGCACGCGGCTGCAGCAGGAGCGCGGCGCCGATGCGCTGGTGCTGGCGCAGCAGGCCCAGGAAATGGCCGAACGCGGCGGTTACCCGCCCGAAAGACGACACGGTCTGGACCTGCTGGCCGACATCCATGCCGCGCTCGGACATGTGGACCAGGCCATGCGCCTGGTCCAGCAGGGACGCGATATCGACCGCGCCAATGCCCGGGATGGCGCGCTGGACCGGCTGGCGAGCATGCAGGCGCGGTCGGTGCATACCGACGCCGACCGCGTGGAAACGCTCCTGCAGGGAGCACGCGACCGCTTGCTGCGCAACGCCGCCATCGCCGTCGCGGCGGTGCTGGCGCTGGCCGGGGTCGCCACGGCGCTGCTGTATCGGCGCCGGCAACGCCGGCTCATGGCCTTGTGCACGCTCGACCCCCTCACCGGCCTGCTCAACCAGCGCGAGTTCGACCGCCAGGTGCAGGCGCTGCGCCCGATCGAGGGCGGCCCGGGGCAGCACGCGATCCTGGCGATCGAGCTCGATACCCTGACCGCGGTCAATGCGGCGCATGGTCGCGATGCCGGCGACCGCCTGCTGAAGGCGGTGGCCCGGTGCCTGCAGGCCGCCTGCGACCGCCACGACCTGCTCTCGCGACCAAGCGCCGGCCGCTTCATGATCGCCAGGCCCGACACCACCGCCGAGGCGGTCTTCGCACTGGCCGACCACCTGTGCCGGCAGGTACGGCAGCTGCAGGTGGAGGACGGCGGTGGGCAGGTGCTGGCGGCCACGCTGACCATCGGCGTTGCTCCGTTGCCGCTGTTTCCCGCGACGCCGCCGTGCTGGCGCGACTCGATCAGCGTGGCCGAGCGCGCCCGCACCGTGGCGCGCCGCAGCGGGACCGATGGCTGGGCCGGCCTGTGGGGCAAGGCGGCCGGTGCCGCGGGCGGCTGCGATGGTGCGCGATTGCTGGATGACGTCGACCATGCGTTGGCCCAGGGCTGGGTGACGGTGGCCGGCGACCGGCCGATGTCGTGGTCCCGCCGCCAAGACGCCGCGCCGGAGACCGGGCCGCGGGTCCGTCACGCGTGACCCGCGATCGCTGGCGGCTCAGCCTGCGGGCGCCACCACGAAGCGCACTTCCACCCGGCGGTTGGGCAGCAGGCATTCCAGCAACGCCGCGCGCGGCTTGACGCCGTCGCACTGCTGCACCTGCTGGCTGTCGCCGCGGTATTCGTAGTGGATCGCGTCGGCGGCGATGCCGCGGCCGATCAGCAGTTCGCGCACGGTCTGCGCGCGGCGCTCGGACAGCCCCTGGTTGTAGGGATGGCCGCGGCCGGCCATGCGGTCGGCGTGGCCGACCAGCTCCACCCGCTGCAGCACCAGGCCTTCCTCGGCGATGCGCGCCAGCGCGCGGTCCAGGCTCTCCAGCGAGTAGGTGCGGATGTCGCGGTAGCGGTCGCGGTCGAACTCGAACAGCACGTTGGCCACCAGCGGGATCGGCGGCGCGGCGGGAACCGCGGCCGGTGCCGGGCCGCCGCACTGCCGCGCCAGCGCCTCGGCGTCGTTGACCAGGTCCTCGGCGATCTGGATGTAGGGCTTGGAATGGCGCCACTGCTGCTGGTTGAACTCGTTGCCGGCATGCACCAGCTCGACCTCGCCGCAGGCCACCGCCTGCTGCGCGCACTCGAAGCCGGGGGTACCGTGGATCGCGCGCAGGCGCTGCCACAAGTCGTCGCGCAGGTACTTGGCGTCGTTGACCAGCGGGGTGTCGGTGGGCAGCGGCGCCACGCCGTGCTCCATGTCCACCACCAGCTTCTCCGACTCGGTCAGCGCGCCCTGCGGGAACGCGCTGCGGTCGTTGCGGGTGTATTCGTGGAAGGACACGTCCAGCCAGCACTGCGCCTTGGCCATGCCGTAGTCGCGGACCGGCCGGCCGCCGTCGTTGAGCGCCTGGATGCGGTCCTGCACCGCCTGGTAGCCGGCCAGGTCGGCGTCGATGGCCTCGTCGGTGATGCGCTGCTGCTGCGGCAGCAGTTGCGTCTGCTGGGCGCCGGCACCGGCGCAGGTGCCGAGCATCAGCGCGGCCACGACGGCCCGGGACAGCGGAAGGTGTTTGCGGTTGGTGGTCATCGTTGGTTCCTCAGCGCGCCGGGTCGCGGTAACGGACGGGATCCCGGCGGAACAGGTCCTCGTCGAACTTGAAGCGCAGTCGCAGGAAGACGCCCTGCTGGGTGTACTCGTAGCCGGACAGGTCGCGGTCGCCCTGGAAGCCGGACCAGTTGTAGCCGGCCGACAGCCACAGGTTCTGCCGCAGCAGGCGCCCGACCTCAAGGCCGTAGGCGTACTGGTTGGCACCACTTTGGCCGCGGAAGGTGGAGCCGAGCACGCCCACGTCCCAGTTCTCGGTGAGGTCGTAGACGATGCGCCCGGACACCAGCACCGCGTGGAAGCGGCTGTTCACGCGGCCGCCGTCGCCGTAGGCGAAGCGGTCCTGCTGCCACTTGCCGGCCACCCGCCCTGTCAGCCACCACGGCCGCGACGGGTGCCAGTCGGCATGGGTGGAGACGATGTGCGCACGGGTGCGGATGTCCTGGCTGCTGCCGTCCACCGCCTGCCCGTCGAGCAGGGTCAGGCCGCTCTCGTCGCGCTCGAGCTTGTACTCGTAGCGTGCCAGCGCGTTGACCCGGTTGGTGTCGGTGTCGCGGTAGGCCACGCCGAGCTGGAAGCGGTTCTGCAGCACGTCGCCGCGGGCGGCGTAGTCGGTGGCCAGCAGGTAGTTGCGCCCCAGCAGGGTCCAGTCGCGGCTGAGCTTGCGCGCGACCATGAACTGCAGCAGCGTGGTATCGAACGCCTCGTCCGCCTCGGTGCCGGCAACGTCGCCGGAGATGCGGTGCTCCACCCGCACCGCGCCGCGCCACAGCGGGTTGGCGCTGTAGTCCAGCGCCAGCGCCAGACCGGTGGCATCGCCGGTGTTGCCGTCATAGACCTTCACATGCTCGGCCGAGCTGCTCAGGCGCAGGCCCTGGGCGATGTCCCAGGTGTTGCGGATGCCGGAGGCGGCCTGCACGTCGCGGCCGCTGATGGCATCGCGCAGGCGGTACTCGGAGAACGCCTGTGTAT
>JAFADB010000004.1 GCA_023425225.1 Pseudomonadota bacterium | reverse complement strand
TGTTGCCGGACCGCATCGAAACCGGCACCTTCCTGGTGGCCGCGGCAATGACCGGCGGGCGGATCACCGCGCGCGGCACCCGCGCGCATACCCTGGATGCGGTGCTGGACAAGCTGGTCGAGGCCGGGGCCGACATCGAGCAGACCCAGGACGGCATCACCCTGGACATGCATGGACGGCGACCGAAGGCGGTGAGCCTGACCACGGCGCCGTACCCGGCGTTCCCCACCGACATGCAGGCGCAGTTCATGGCGCTGAACTGCGTGGCGGAGGGTGTGGGCGTGATCAACGAGACGATCTTCGAAAACCGCTTCATGCACGTCAACGAGCTGCTGCGCCTGGGCGCGGACATCCAGATTGAAGGCCACACCGCGGTGGTGCGCGGCGTGGAGCGTCTGAGCGGCGCACCGGTGATGGCCACCGACCTGCGTGCCTCGGCCTCGCTGATCCTGGCCGGGCTGGTGGCCGAGGGCGAGACCGTCATCGACCGCATCTACCACCTGGACCGCGGCTACGCGAACATCGAGCAGAAGCTGGGAGCGCTGGGGGCATCGATCCGGAGGACGTCATGATCCTGCGCGGTCCGTTCAGCGGCCGGCGCCGCGTGCTGGTGGTGGTCGTGCTGCTGGTGCTGGCGTGGCTGGCCTACGCATGGTTCGCCGGCATGGCGATCACCCGCGGCGTGGAGATGCGTGACATGGACTGGAACGGCGACGGCACCGTCAGCCGCACCGAACTGGCGCAGGCGTTCTACGCGGTGAAGGTGGAGGAAAGCCAGCAGGGCAACCGGCATTGCCGCACGTTCACCTGGCGCGGCAATGGCGAGCAGATCCGCGTCGATTGCCGGACGGTGTTCGGCGAGCAGGCGGCGGAGAAGCCGTAGGCGATTTCCGTGTCGTCCCGGCGCAGCTGGTCATGTGCACGCTGTCCGGGGAAGCTTCGCCGTTGTGATGCGAATGCCTGTAAAGGGCTTCGGGCGTGCCCAGGTTCCCTAGGGCCCGGATCGACGCTTGCGTATCGAATCCTCTTCGCGTCATTCCCGGGAAAGCGCACTACTGTCCGGAGGAAACCCGGGATCGGACGATTGTCAGCTGAAGTGGCTGTCAGCTGAAGCGGCGTGGCTCACGTTAGCAATGGTGAACCCGAGCAATAGTGAACCTGTCGTCCCCGCGCCGGCGGGGCCCCAGTGCCTTGCGGTGAGCAACCCGCTATGCAATCTCCCGGTAGCTGCATCTTTCAAGGCACAGACACTGGGTCCCCGCCTGCGCGGGGACGACGATCGGTATTTCCACGGAAAGCGTAGATCGGCCCCATACGGCTGATGCGGGAGGCCGGGTTCATGCGTGTCGGGGGCTTGGCCTCGACCTACGGATTCCAGGGGAACCATGGAGTGCAAAGGAGCGGGCCGAACAAGCCGGGCATCCCTCGTTCAGTGGCATATAGGAACGGGCCTTGGTCTGCCGCCGCCGCAGGTTTCCCGCGCCGGCTTCGCAACAGTTGAGCAGGGACCGCCCGTCCGCCAATCCGGAACAACCAAAGAAAAGGCCCGGACGAACCGGGCCTTTTCCCATTCGGTCAGCATGGTGCCGGGATTACCAGATCACCACCTGCTGCTCGCCGCCACGCACCATCGGGTCGCCGGCCTTGCACTCGAAGGCCGCGGCGAACGCCGGCATGTTGGACGGCGCGCCCATCGCGCGGAACTGCGCCGGGGCATGCGGATCGGTGGTCAGGCGGACCTTGGCGTTCTCCGGGGTGTACTTGGTGCGCCACACCGTGGCCCAGTTGATGAAGAAGTTCTGGTCGCGGGTCAGCCCGCCGACCTTCGGGTCGGGCTGGCCGTCGGTGGCCTTCTTCATCGCGTCGTAGGCGGTATTGATGCCGCCCAGGTCGGCGATGTTCTCGCCCAGGGTCAGGTTGCCGTTGACCTTCTGGCCGTCGACTTCGTAGCCGTTGAACTGGTTGACCAGCTTGCCGGTCAGCGCCTTGAAGCCCTTGGCGTCGGCTGGGGTCCACCAGTCCTCGAAGTTGCCGGTGGGTCCGAAGCGCGCGCCCTGGTCATCGTAGCCATGGGTCATCTCGTGGCCGATCACCGCGCCGATGCCGCCGTAGTTGAAGGCGTCGTCGGCCTTGGGATCGAAGAACGGCGGCTGCAGGATGGCGGCCGGGAACACGACCTCGTTCTGCAGCGGGTTGTAGTAGGCGTTGACCGTCTGCGGCGTCATGCCCCATTCGGTCTTGTCCACCGGCTTGCCGATCTTGGACAGGTTCCACTTGTAGTTGAACTCCTTGGCCGCCTCGACGTTGGCCAGGTAGCTGTCGCGGCTGGTCTGCAGGCCGGCCCAGTCACGCCACTTGTCCGGATAGCCGATCTTGGGAGTGAAGGTCTCCCACTTGGCGATGGCCTTGGCCTTGGTGTCGTCGCTCATCCAGCTGAGCTTCTCGATGCGGGCCTTGAGCGCGGTGCGCAGGTTGCCGACCAGTTCCTCCATCCGGGTCTTGGCGTCGGGCGAGAAGGCCACCTTCACGTACATCTGGCCCAGCGCCTCGCCGGCGTCGTCGTTGATGGTGTCGAGCACGCGCTTCCAGCGCGGCTTCATTTCCTTCTGCCCGTTGAGGGTCTTGCCGTAGAAGTCGTAGCTCTCCTGCACGAAGGCGTTGCTCAGGTACGGCGCGGCCTCGTCCACGGTGTGGAAGCGCAGGTAGGCGCGCCACACCGCCGGATCGGTATCCGCCAGCGCCTTGCTGACCTCCTCGTGGAAAGCGGGGATGGCCAGCGAGAACTTCTCCGGCGCGGCCACGCCCTGGGACTCGAAGAACGCGCTCCACGGGAAGTTCGGGGTGAGCTTGTCGGCCTCGGCCAGCGTGACCGGGTGGTAGAACAGCGACACGTCGCGCGACATCTCCTCGCTGGACTTGGACACCTTGGCCAGGCGGGTCTCGAAGGCGACCACGTCCTTGGCCTGCTTCTGCGCATCGGCGGCCGGCACGCCGGACAGCTCCAGCACCTTGGCCACGTGCGCCTGATAGGCGGCCAGCTTGTCGGCCTTGTCCTTGTCGAAGTAGTAGCTCTTGTCCGGCAGGCCGAGTCCGCCCTGCGAGGCATAGGCGATGTTCATCGCCGAGTCCTTGAAATCGGCCTCGGCGCCGAAGCCGAACAGGAAGTTCTCGCCCTTGGCCGCGCTCTGGCGCAGGTAGTCGGCGATGGCCGGGCCGTCCTTCAGGCCGTCGATGGCGGCCAACTGCGGCTTGAGCGGATCGATGCCCTGGGCATCGATCTTGGCCTCGTCCATGCCGGTGGCCCAGAAGTCACCGACGATCTTCTCCACGCCGGTGGCGTGCGGATCGGCGGCGGCCTGCTCGGCGAGCTGGTGCTGCACCGCCACCGAACGTTCGTCCAGGATCGAGAACGCACCCCAGCTGGTGCGGTCGCCCGGAATCTCGTTGGCGGCCAGCCACTTGCCGTTCACGTAGCCGTTGAAGTCGGTGCAGGCGTTCTTGGCCGGATCCAGGTCGTCGGGAGAAAAGGCGTTGTAGGCGGGCAGCTTGCTTTCGTCGATCGTCAGCGCGTGCGACGCGGGCTGGTCGCCCTGTGCGGCTTGTGGTGCAGCGGCCTCTTCGGGCTTCTTGCAGGCGGACAGGGAGGCCATGACGGCCAGGGAAAGCAGCAGGACTCGGGGTTTGCGAAGTGTCACGGGAGGCTCCAGGCCAGAACAAGTCATGAGGCCCCGCCAAGGGGGCCAACAGCAAGACTGTACGCCCGAGCAGGCGAGAGCAAGGGTGTCGAAGGTCATGGAGCCCCGGTCCTGCTGACGGAGCGTGGCTACGTCGAGGTACATCCTTATCGGTGGCGGCCGGCTGTCCAAGCAAGTGTCGCTATCATGGAGCTTTCCTTGTTGGTCAATGGCTTGAACGCACAACTCACACCCGAACAGATCAAGCGTCTGTATGCCGACAGCATCGGGAGGCTCAACCATGGGGACTGGCCAGGTGCTGCACTCATCGCCAAGCGACTGATGTCCCAGGTTCATGATCATGCGGGCCTGCAATTCATTGCTGGTGTAGCCGCGATGGGGATGCGCCAGTTGGGTCCTGCGATTGCCCACCTCCGGGAAGCAGTCCGGCTGAATCCCCAGCGCCAGGACTATCTTGCCCAGTTGGCTCGCGCCTATGCCGGGGCAGGGGACCTGCGGGCCGCCCATGAATCAGCCGCGCATGCGCTGCAGTTGGAGGCACAGGACGCATTGTCCCTTGACACGGTCGGCGTCGTGCTTACCCAGGCCAATGCCCACGCTCTGGCTGCAAAGGCGTTTGAAGCCGCGGTCGAGCGTGCGCCTGGGCGGGCAAACTATCACTACAACCTGGCGACATCACTTATGTTTTCGGGGGCGGTTGAGCGCGCCGAACGCGAATACGAAGCCTGTATTGGCCTCGAGCCTCGCTTCTGGAAGGCTCATCTCGCGCGGGCACAGCTCCGCAGGCAGACCATGGATAACAATCATCTGTCTCTGTTGCGAGAACTTCTCGGACAGCACGAGGCGGATCCTGCCGCAGCCGTATACCTGAACCTGGCGATCTCACGAGAGTTGGAAGACCTTGCGGACTACACCGCCTCGTTTGAATACCTAATTGCAGGGAAAGCCGTGCTGGCCGCACGTCGCGGCTACGAATCCAGCAGAGACGAAGAACTGTTCGACGCGATCGCTTCCACTTTCGGAAACCTGCCTCCCCATGCGCCGGGCTTCGAAAGCGACGAGCCGATCTTCGTGGTCGGAATGCCGCGGTCCGGAACCACGCTGGTCGAGCGCATCCTTTGCAGTCATGCACATGTTCATTCGGCCGGTGAGCTGAACAATTTTCCGCTGCAAACCAAGCGCGTCAGTGGTAGCACGACGAGATCGATGCTCGACAAGGACGTGCTTGCGCGCACGTCTGGCATGGATTGGCATGCACTGGGCAATGCCTATGTTGCTTCCACCCGTCCTGGGACGGGGCATACGCCGCGTTTTGTCGACAAGTTGCCGCACAATTTTCAGTATGTTGGACACATCCTTCATGCGCTGCCCAATGCACGGATCGTCTGTCTGCGGCGCGACCCCATGGATACGTGCATAGGTAATTTCCGGCAGCTTTTCGCGCTGGAATCCCCTTTCTATGATTATTCTTTCGACATCCTGGATGTCGGTCGTTATTTCATCCTTTTCGACAGGCTGATGAAGCGTTGGGCGGAGATGTTTCCGGGCAGGGTGTTGGAGCTCCACTACGAACAGCTTGTGGCGGACCAGAAAGGGGTAACCCGGGAGCTGTTGGCGCATTGCGGTCTTCCCTGGGACGATGCCTGTCTCAACTTTCACCAGAACAAGGAGCCGTCGGCCACCGCCAGCGCAGTGCAGGTGCGGGCACCGCTGCATGCAGGTTTCCAAGGACGTTGGCGCAAGTACGGAGCATCACTGGATCCGCTGCGGGAATTGCTGTCACAGGCGGGGCTCTAGGCCTGAGAGCTGGCCCCATTCGTTTGAACAGTCAGGCCGTGTTCGATAAGTGGATCGCCTGCGGGTTCAAGCTGCCTTCGGCCAGGGCAGCGGCTGGTTGAAGTAGACCTGATCGGGCGTGAGCCGATCAA
>JAFADB010000285.1 GCA_023425225.1 Pseudomonadota bacterium | reverse complement strand
ACGTGAACCACGATCCACGCCGCGCGCAACTGCGCCGCATGAAACTCATCGCGCTGGCCCTGCTGCTGCTCATGCTGGCCGGCTTCGTCGTCAGCCATGCGATGGGTCGGCAGGGCATCTGGGCCTGGGTGGCCTCGTTCTGCGAGGCCGGCACCGTCGGCGCACTGGCCGACTGGTTCGCGGTGGTGGCGCTGTTCCGCCATCCGCTGGGCCTGCCGATCCCGCATACGGCGATCATCCCGCGCAGCAAGGACCGCATCGCCGACAGCCTGGCGGTGTTCGTGCGCGACCATTTCCTGGAACCGGAAACGCTGCTGGCCAAGCTCAAGGTGTTCGACCCGGCCGCGCGCCTGGGCCAGTGGCTGGCGCAGCCGGCGCAATCGCGCATGCTCGCCGACATGGCGCGCGGCTGGGCGCTGCAGGCGCTGGACCTGCTCGACGAGACCGCCGTGCGCCGCAATATCCAGGCCTTCGTGGTCGAGCGCCTGCGCAGCTGGAATGCCGCGGCCACCGCCAGCGACGTGCTCGGCCTGCTCACCGCCGACGGCCGCCACCAGAAGCTGCTCGACGAGGCGCTCAAGCGGCTGGCCGCGCACCTGGATGACGAGGCGGTCAAGCAGCGCGTGTCGGCGATGCTGGTCAAGTACGCGCGCCGCGAGTGGCCCAAGCTGGTGGGCACGGTGGACTGGGTCAAGCCGGTGGAAGGCATCGCCGACAACCTCGCCGACCGCATCGCCCGCGCCGTGCTGGACGAGCTCAACGAGGTGCTGTCGCAGCCGCAGCACCCGTTGCGCCAGGATTACGAGCGCTGGCTGGGCGACTACATCGTGCGCCTGCGCGAGGATCCGGCGCTGGGCGAGCGCGTGGAGGCGATCAAGCAGCGACTGATCGACCATCCCAGCCTGCAGGAGTACGTGCAGGGCCTGTGGGACCAGGTCAACGCCTCGCTGCGCCGCGACCTGGCGCGCGAGGACGGGGTGATCGCCGGCCACCTGCAGCGCTCGCTGGCCGGGCTGGGCGACGCCCTGCAGCAGGACCCGTCGCTGCGCGAGGCGCTCAACCAGCACCTGCTGGCCGGCGCGGAGAAGCTCACCACGCGCCTGCGCAGCGGCGTCACCGCGCACATCGCGCAGACGGTCAAAAGCTGGGACGAGCGCCACCTGGTGGAGCAGCTGGAACTGAGCGTGGGCCGCGACCTGCAGTACATCCGCTACAACGGCACCCTGGTCGGCGGCCTGATCGGGCTGGCGCTGCAGGCCATCAGCCGCTGGATCTAGCCGGCGCCTCGGCAGGAGCGGCATCAGCAGGAGCGGCATGAGCCGCGAAGGCTTTGCCGGGACCTGAGTGCCGTCGAGCGTCGGCCCTGGCGCACTCCACCAACGTCGTCCCCGCCAAAGCGGGGACCCAGCGGCTTGAGCCCTTGCAGCGGAAAGGCACTGGATCCCCGCTTTCGCGGGGACGACGAGCGGTTTCGATACGGGACTGACAGTGGACCAATCGGGTGCTCGCAACCGATTCCCCATCCGTCGCATGCAACGCCTTCAACGCCCGGCTGCTCCCTCGCCCTTGCAAAGCAGGCAGAGAGTGCGGCGCTTGCGAGCCGTTGGCACGCGCCAGGCGCAATGCCCACCGGCTGCACCGGCGGGCCGGTCGGTTGCCGAGGAATCCTGTTGCTGTCCCTGCCAGGATGCGGCCGCCGGAAGTACCGGGGAAGTCCTCGCGGCTTGTGCCACTCCTGCGACATTCCGGCTCCGTGCCGCCGGCCCGCCGATCTTGTCGCCATCGCCAGCGGGGCCAATAATGCGCAGCGGTGCGACGGCAGCGTGTGTCCTCCGCCTCGCATCTCCCCCACCCGCAAGTAGAGACCGCAACGTTGCCCATCGAGGAACGGCCGGCCCCGGCGTCGCCTCCGCCCAGCGCCTATCCCGACTACCGCCTGATATCGCTGATCCTGGCCTGCGCCATCTTCATGGAGCAGCTCGACGCCACCGTGCTGGCCACCGCGCTGCCGGCCATGGCGCTGGAGTTCGGCGTGCCGGCACCGTCGATGAGCATCGCCATGACCGCCTACCTGCTGGCGCTGGCGGTGCTGATCCCGGCCAGCGGCGCGATGGCCGACCGCTTCGGCCTGCGGCGGGTGTTCTGCGCCTCGATCGGCGTGTTCGTGGCCGGCTCGATCGTGTGCTCGCTGGCAGTGGACCTGCCGACCATGGTCGCCGCGCGGCTGCTGCAGGGCGCCGGCGGGGCGATGATGGCGCCGCTGGGGCGACTGATCCTGCTGCGCACGGTCGAGCGCCGCCACCTGGTGTCGGCGATGGCGTGGACGCTGGTGCCGGCCTTCCTCGGGCCGATGCTGGGCCCGCCGCTTGGCGGTCTGCTGGTGACGTACCTGGACTGGCGCTGGATCTTCTACATCAACGTGCCGATCGGCATCGCCGGCTACCTGCTGGTGCGCCGCTTCATCCCCGAGATCCCGGCCGAGGCCGAACCCGGACGCTTCGACGGGATCGGCTTCGTGCTGTGCGGCACCGCGCTCGGCTGCCTGCTGTTCGGGCTGGAAACCGCCAGCCAGCCCGGCGAGCTGGCGCGCGCGCTGGTGCTGCTGGGCATCGGCGCCGGCGCCGGACTGGGCTACCTGCGGCATGCGCGCCGGCATCCCAACCCGCTGCTGGACCTGTCGTTGCTGCGCATCGATTCGTTCCGGTTGTCGGTGGTCGGCGGCTCGCTGATGCGCGTCACCCAGGGCGCGCATCCGTTCCTGCTGCCGCTGCTGTTCCAGCTCGGCTTCGGCTACAGCGCCGCCTACAGCGGCCAGCTGGTACTGGCCACCGCGCTGGGCGCGCTGCTGATGCGCAGCCTCACGCCACGACTGCTGCGGCTGTTCGGCTACCGCAACGGCATGATCGGCAACGGCGTGCTGGCCAGCCTGGGCTATGCGGTGTGCGCGTTCTTCCGTCCCGGCTGGCCGCCGGCGCTGATGTTCGTGCTGCTGGTGTGCTGCGGGGCGTTCATGTCGTTCCAGTTCGCCGCCTACAACACCATCGCCTACGAGGACGTGCCGGCCAGCCGCATGAGCGGCGCCAGCAGCCTGTACACCACGCTGCAGCAGCTGATGCTGTCGGTGGGCATCTGCGCCGGGGCGATGTTCCTCAAGCTCGCCATGGGCCTGTCCGGGCATGCGCAGCCGCAGCTGTCGGACTTCTCCTGGGCTTTCGCGCTGGTATCGCTGATCTCCTTCACCTCGCTGCGCTGGCACCTGCGCTTCGCCCGCAACGCGGGCCAGGAGATGAGCGGGCACCGCCCGGGCTGAGCCTGCGCAACCGCTGCTGCCTGGGCGCCTGGCTGCGTTATTCTTCGGCCAGTCAAGGGGAAAACGCATGGATCAGAACTCTCCGGCGGCAGTGCGCACGCCGTTACGCTGGCTGTTGTCCCGTACCTTCGCCCGTACCGCAGCCAGCCCGCCGCCAACGGCCCGTCGCCGTGGCGCCGCCGGCTTTGCGGTGCTGCTCGCGGTTCTGCTGACGACCACGACGGGTCACACCGTGGCGGCGCCACCGGTGGAGGCGTTCGCACGCTTCAACAAGATTTCCGACCCGAAACTCGCGCCGGACGGCAAGCACATGGCGGTGTCGTACGATCGTGGCGAAGGCAATCATTCGCTGGCGGTGTTCTCGCTGCCCGACATGGCGTTGACCGCCATGCTCGCGCTGCCGCGATATGAGTTGCCGGTGCAGATCGTCTGGGTCGATGACCAGCGCATCGTCATCGCCAAGGGGCGCAAGATCGGCGGTCTGGAAGAGCCGCAACCCACCGGCGAGATCATCGCCAGCGACTTCGACGGCAAGAACCAGCGCTACATCTACGGCTACGACCAGCCGAGCCCCTTGCGCGGTCTGGATCGCGGGTTCGGCTCGATCGAAGGCGTACCCGACCAGCGCAACGGCCACTTCTACCTGCGCTCCTACAGCCGGGGAACCCGACGCTCGACGCTGTACGACGTCGATGCGCGCAAGGTCAACGCGCGCACCGTCGCCGACATCGACCGCAAGTACTTCGATTTCGTCATCGATCCCCAGGGCGAGGCGCGCTATGCCTATGGCAGGGACGACGACAACCACTACCTGCTGTTCAGCAGGGAGGCCTCCGGCTGGCGGCCCATCGACGGCGACCAGCAGCAGGGCAAGCTGGTGCCCCTCGGGTTCACCGGCGATACCGGCAAGATCATCGCCACCTACAGCAACGATGGCGGCCCGAGCAGCCTGGTGCTGGCGAACCCGGATGGAAGCGGCCGCAGGACGCTCGCCGCGGACGGCTTCGGCAGCGTGGACCGGCTGCTGTGGAGCGCCACGCATCCCTCGCAGCCATTTGCCGCCGCCTTCGAAGGGGGGACGACCGGATACACCTATTTCGATGAATCCTCGGCCGACGCACGCCTGCACAAGGGGATCTCCGGCCTGTTCCCGGGCCAGCGCGTCCGCTACATCGACCACAGCGACGACGGCAACACGACGCTGATCTACGTGCACGGCGATCGCCATCCCGGTGCCTGGTACCTGTTCTACCGCGATCGCAAGCACCTGGCGAAGCTGCTGGACTCGCGTCCCGACATCGATCCGGCGGCCATGGGAGAACGCAGGCCCTTCCGTTTCACCGCCAGCGACGGCCTGGAGCTCGCCGGTTTCATGACGCTGCCGGCCGGCGTGACCGAACCGGCCGCGCTTCCCACCGTGCTGCTGCCGCATGGTGGCCCGCACGGGATCAGCGACGAATGGTCGTTCGATGCCGACGCCCAGTTCCTGGCCAGCCGCGGCTACCTGGTGCTGCAGGTGAACTACCGTGGATCCGGCGGCCGCGGCACCGCGTTCGAGGAAAGCGGCTACCGCAAGTGGGGAACCCGGGTGCAGGACGACCTGATCGAAGGCGTGCGCTGGGCCATCCGGCAAGGCTATGCCGACCCGCATCGCATCGCCGTCTATGGGGCCAGTTTCGGCGGCTATTCGGCGCTGATGACGGCAACGCGTGCGCCGGACCTGTTCCGCTGCGCCATCGGCTATGCCGGCGTGTACGACCTGAAGATGATGTACACCAAGGGCGACATCAACGACAGCCGCTGGGGCGTGAACTACCTGCGGCGAGCCATCGGCACCGATGACGCCGAGCTGGCCGCCAACTCACCGGCCTCCCTGGCCGGCAAGATCGGCATACCGGTGCTGCTGATCCACGGCGAGAGGGACGAGCGTGCGCCCCTGGCATAGGCCCGGGTGATGCGCTCCGCACTCGAGAAGGCCGGCAACCCTCCCGAGTGGATCAGCGTCGCCGACGAGGGACACGGCTTCTACAAGGAGGAAAACAACATCATGCTGTACGAGCGGGTCGAGGCGTTCCTGGCCAGGAACCTTCAATAGCGTTCCGCCGGCACGCCTGATCGGCAGAATCGGGCTCGGCTCAATGCGATGACAAGCGCCACGCGCGGTGGATGCGCGGGTTGCGCTCGAAGTCCGGGTCCAGGGTCTGGCGGCTGATCTCCTCGCAGCGCGCGAACGCGGCAATCGCCTCCTCGTCCAGGCGGAAGCGGCGGAAGTTGTTGGAGAAGTACAGCACCCCGCCCTGCGCCAGCCGCGCCACCGCCGCGCGCAACAGCCGCACGTGCTCGCGCTGGATGTCGAAGTCGTCGGCGCGCGCGGAGTTGGAGAAGGTCGGCGGATCGCAGAAGACCACGTCGTACTGGCCGCGCTCGGCTTCCAGCCAGGCCACCGCGTCGGCCTGCACCAGCCGGTGCCGGGTGCCGCCCAGGCCGTTGAGCGCGAGATTGTCCGCGCACCACTGCAGGTAGGTTCCCGACAGGTCCACGCTGGTGGTGGCGGCCGCTCCGGCCACCGCGGCCTCGACGCTGGCCACGCCGGTGTAGCAGAACAGGTTGAGAAAGCGCCGTCCCTTCGCCTGCGCCGCCATCATGCCGCGCAAGGGGCGATGGTCGAGGAACAGGCCGGTGTCCAGGTAGTCGAACAGGTTCACCCGCAGCAGCGCGCCGTGCTCGCGCACGTGGATGAATTCGCCGCGCTGCTCGAAGCGACCGTACTTGCTGCCACCCTTGCCGCGCTCGCGGGTCTTCAGCGCCACCTGCTCGGCCGGCACCTGGAACACATCGCGTGCCGCGGCCAGCAGCTCGTTGCGGCGGCGGCGCACGTCGGCCTCGGGAATCGTCGCCGGCGCGGCGTATTCCTGCACGTGCAGGAACAGCCGCCGCGCGCCGTCGGCTTCCTGGTAGACGTCGATGGCGGCGGCGTACTCGGGCAGGTCGGCGTCGTAGGCGCGGAAGCACTCCACACCCTGGCGCGCGCGCCATTTCTTCGTTTTCTGCAGGTTCTTGCGCAGGCGGTTGGCGACCATCTGCGCGCCCTCGCCCAGCGCACGCGGCGTGGCGGCCTCGCGCTGCGGCACCGCGACCGGGTCGCAGACGATCAGCGTGCACTCGATCGCGCCGTTGAACAGTTGGTAGCGCTTGCCGGCGCGCAGGCCGGTGGCGAAGGCCAGGTCCTCGCTGCCGCACAGCAGGCTGGCACGCCAGCCCGGCACCGCGCGCTTGAGCGCATCGCCCAGTTGCCGGTACAGCGCCGCGTCGGCGGCCAGGCGCTCGTCGTAGGGCGGATTGCAGACCACGGTGCCGTCGGCCTGCGGCGGCGACGGCAGCGCGGCGACGTCGCATACCGCGAAAGCGATGGCCGCCTCCATCCCGGCCCGCGCCGCGTTCTCGCGTGCGGCGGCGATCGCCTGCGGATCGAGGTCGCTGCCGTGGAACACCGGCTTCAGCGCGGCGCGCCCGGCCTGCTCGCGCGCCTTCGCCTCGTCGAGCAGCTGGCGCCAGCCGGCGCGGTCGAAGCCCAGCCAGCGGGTCGGCGGCGGCTCTCCCAGCCTCAGCAAACCGGGCGCCACGTCGGCCGCCATCAGCGCGCCCTCGATCAGCAGCGTGCCGCTGCCGCACATCGGGTCCAGCAGGCCGCCGCCCTGCGCGTAGGCCCTGGGCCAGCCGCCACGCAGCAGCACCGCCGCGGCCAGGTTCTCCTTCAGCGGCGCCTCGTTCTGCGCCAGCCGCCAGCCGCGCCGGTGCAGCGAGCCGCCGCCCAGGTCCACCGAGATCGTCGCCCGGCCCTTGCGCAGCGACAGGTTCAGCCGCAGGT